>JAPOQA010000015.1 GCA_026710945.1 Chloroflexota bacterium | reverse complement strand
CCATGCGCTCCAGAAACCGCTCCCGCCGGGTCTTCCGCTTCTTCTGCGCGTACTCCAAGTCGGCAAACGTCGGCTGCTCCATGTCCTAGACCCCTCCTCACGTGGCTTCCTCGCTTGTTATGCTACTATGCCAGAAACTTGCTCAGAGAGTTCCTAAGAGCTTCCAGGTCTTTCGCGACGGGATACGTAAGCTCGCTGGCCTTGAGTGAGTTCTAGCTAGCAAGAAGCAGCGGCGAATCCCCCTATTTCTCTCGCGCTCTCAGCACGCTAACTAACGCAATGTAGCGTTGAGTGATGCCTGCAGCTTGGCGATGATGCGGTCGCGGATGGTGGTTACTTCGGCGTCGTTGAGCGTGCGGTCGGCGGCGCGGAAGGTGAGGGTGTAGGCCAGGCTGCGCTTGCCGTCGGGGACTTGCGGCCCCTGGTAGACGTCGAAGAGATCGACGCTCTCCAGCAGATCGCCGCCTGCTCCGCGCACTTCCTCCACCACGCGCTCGGCGGGGATTTCCGCATCCAGCACAATCGCCAGGTCTTGCACCACGGCAGGGTGGCGTGACGGCGGCGTGAACTCCGGTGTGGCGCGAGCCAGAGACACCAACTCCTGGAGATTGAGCACCAGAGCCAGCGCGCGTTGATCGACGTCGAAAGCAGCGCTCACCTCGGCGTTGATCTCACCCACAATGCCTACCACGTGATCTTCCTCGTCCTGGCGCACGGTCACCGCCGCGGCCCGGTAAGGATGGAATGTCGGATGCTCCACCGGCGCGAAGCCATAGTCCGTGATACCGAACTGCCGCAGAACCTGCTCCGCCGCGCCCTTGATCGTATAGAAAGTGTTCTCGGTGCGCGCGCCCCACTGCTCGGTGCGGAATTCTCCCATCACGGCGGTGAGCAGGCGGCGTTCCTCCGGCAGCTTGGAGCGCACGGGGAGGAATACGGGCGCAATCTCGAAGAGGTGCACGTCGCTTGTCTGGCGGCGGAGGTTGCTTGCCAGCGTCTCCAGCAGACCCGCCAGCGTCACGATGCGCAGCGTGCTTGCTTCCGAAGTAAAGGGGTTCTTGAGGTCAAGGGGAGAGGAGTGGAGCGGCAGCACTGATTCGGCCACGACGCGCGCCAGGCCGTCGGGCATTTCAGCCGCCACCCCCTTGGGCAAGAGGCGATCCATCCGCGCCGCATTCGTCAGCGTGTAAGTGATCGCTTCCGCAAAGCCCGCGCCCACCAGTACCTGTTTGGCCCGGTCCGTCCACGTGCGCAGCGGTGCGGGCTCTGCTTCCGGCAAGGGGCCGGACGGCATAGTGGTGGGAATGTTGTCGTAGCCTACCAGGCGGGCGACTTCCTCAACGAGGTCGGCGGAGCAGCTTACGTCCAGCCGGTGGAGCGGCACCGTGACGTGCAGCCGGCTGTTCTGACGGCGATACGAGAAGCCCAAAGGCCGGAGTTTTTCCGCGGCAGTCGTCAAGGGAATGTCCATGCCAAGCAGCCGCGCAATGTCCTCTTCGGAGAGTTCAATCTCCGGGCGTTGCTGCGGGCGGACGTATGAATCCGCGGCGTGGCTGCGGGCGCGTCCGCCGGCAATCTCGACGATGAGTTCGATGGCGCGATCCCGTGCAATGGGGGCTAGTTCCGGCGGCACGCCCTGCTCGAACCTTCGGGATGCCTCGCTAGGTAAGTTAAGCGCTTGCCGCGTGCGGCGGATCGACGTGGCGTGGAAGCTGGCGGATTCCAACAGGATGCGCGTGGTCCGCTCGGTCACTTCAGTATCCAGGCCGCCCATTACGCCTGCCAGGGCGATGGGACCGTTGGGGTCGGCGATTACCAGCATGCCGGCAGCCAACGCACGCTCTTCTCCGTCTAGGGTGGTTAGTTTCTCACCCAAGTGGGCGCGCCGGACGATGATGTTTCCGTCTGTTACCTTGTCGTAGTCGAAGGCGTGGAGCGGTTGCCCAAACTCCAGCATCACGTAATTGGTGATGTCCACGATGTTATTGATGGGACGCATGCCTGCTGCCAGCAGCCGCTCTTGCATCCAGCGCGGCGACGCCCCTATCGTCACATCTATGACAACGCCCGCCGCATAGCGCGCACAGAACTTCGGCTCTTTGATATCCACGCGCACCACGGGAAGCGTTGGCGCATCTATTCTGTGCGTTGCCGGTTGGCGCAAGCGTTCTCCCGTAATTGCCGAAACTTCCCGGGCCACGTTGATCATAGCGAGACAATCGCTGCGGTTGGGCTTGAGGTCAAGCTCCAAAATTGTATCGCCCATGTATTCCTGGAGCGGCGCGCCCACCGGCGCCTCGGCATCGAGGATCAGAATGCCTTCATGGTCTTCGCCTAAGCCAAGCTCTCTGGCAGAGCAGACCATGCCCTCGGATTTTATTCCCCGCAGGACGACCGGCTTAAGCTCGATGCGCTGTGGCGAATCGCTATAGGCATCGTTGAGCACGGCGCCAAGCAACGCCACCGGCACCTTATCGCCTTTGGCGATGTTCATAGCGCCGGTTACGAACGTGGGCTGCTCCGCTTGTCCGTAATCAACGGTGACAAGCTGCAGGCGATCGGCGTTGGGATGGCCCTTGAGGTCCACGACCGTGCCGACAAACGTGTTCTGCCAGAAGTCACCGATCTGAATGACCTGTGCGACCTCGATGCCGGCCATCGTCAACTCATGTGCCAACTCTTCAGCCGGTAGCTTAATTGCCACATACTCTTCGAGCCAGCGGAGTGATACACGCATGCGATCAAAAACCTCCCGGGGAGCGTCCGCTCCAGCGGACGTTGCTCTCCACGTCTATCGTATTCGGACTAGAGTGCGCCGCGCGCGCGGCGCTGGGTACGTTGCTTTCAGCGCTGCCGTTGCGCATTGCGTAAGATCGAGAACATCAGATTCTGCGTCAACGCAGCTATTTCACAGTGTCAACAGATCTGTTGCATGACCTCAACTCTGTTGCAGGACCTCAACGAAAGTGTTGAACGATTTCAGCGAAACTGCTGAAGGAAGCGGATGTCGTTATTGTAGAAGTAGCGAATGTCATCAATGCCGTACTTGAGCATGGCAATGCGCTCCACGCCCATGCCGAACGCAAAGCCGGAGTAGCGGGCGGGATCGTAATTTACGGCCTCGAGCACGTTTGGGTGCACCATACCGCAGCCGAGAATCTCCAGCCAGCCGGTCTGCTTGCAGACGCGGCAACCGTTACCGCCGCAAACATGGCAGCTAATGGATACCTCCGCGCCCGGCTCTACAAAGGGAAAGTATGAGCAATTGAAGCGCACCCGCGTATTGACGCCGAAGAGGTCGCGTGCGAATGCCGTGAGCACGCCTTTCAGGTCCCCCATGTTCGTCCGCTCGTCCACGGCGAGACCTTCCACTTGGTAGAAGATGGCTTCGTGGCTGGCGTCGGTAGCCTCGTTGCGGTAGACGCGGCCCGGCGCCACGATGCGCACAGGCGGCGGCGTGTTTTCCATGACCCGAATTTGCACCGGCGAGGTGTGCGTGCGCAGTAGCATGGAGCCGAAGTTCTTGGTTGCATCCGCATCCACGTAGAACGTATCCCACATATCGCGGGCGGGATGGTCGGAGGGAATATTGAGCATCGCGAAGTTATAGTGGTCCCACTCTACTTCCGGGCCTTCCACCACCTGAAACCCCATGCGCTCGAAGACGCCCAGAATCGCGTTGAGCACCTGGGTGGTGGGATGGAGCTGTCCCAAGCGCACCGGGTCGCCGGGGAGCGTGACGTCGAGCGCCTCTGACTTTAGGGTATCGGCATGCTGGCCGCGCTTGAGCAGCGCCTGCTGCGCCTCCAACGCCTCCGCCAGCCGCCCTTTCACCGTGTTGGCGAGTTGGCCTACGCGGGGGCGTTCCTCTTTCGGCAGGCCGCCCAAGCCCCGCAGGAGTTGCGTAACCTTGCCGCTGCGGCCCAGGAACGTGGTACGCCAATCGCTTAGGTCTGCCTCCGCGGCGCACACCGCGAGTTGCGCCTGCGCTTCGCGCTCCAGCGCTTCAAGCTGCGCTACGATGTCCGCTGCCGTCGTCTCGTCTGCCATCGGTTGTCGTTCCTACGTTTCAAGATAGAGTAATGCTGCGTTTCACAAACAAAAAACAGAAAGCGGGTAAACACTTTCTGTTCAGCCGGAAAGGCGGGTGATCTGCTAGGCTACGTCTCCGTGGTTCGCCTAAACTTTGCCCGGCTCTCCGGGCCCGTAAACTGCCACGCCCACGGATACATGTTTGCACCTTGATCTGACACTTCGCCGCTGCCATGTCTACTACACAGTCTCATAACCCGCCACATTCAAAAGCATAGTATAGCGATGTTGTTTGCTTATGTCAAAATGCCTGGCTCAAGGACAATGGAGGTAGAGTGAGCCCCATAGAAAGTAAGTACTTACGCTCCAACATACGCCACATCGTAGAGGTGGCGTATGTTTACCGACTGTTGAATGGACTTCCCAGTCCGCTATGTTGATATACTGAACGGGAAGATGAAGCACGCCATTGCGCGTTTGACCGAGTTCGACAGCCAAGGAAACAGCATGTCGCCTGCGCCGACCTACAAGCCCCTCGAAATCGAGGTAACCGACTTCGGCCCCATCGCTAGAGCAAAGCTCGACCTGCGCCCGCTTACTGTATTCGTCGGCCCCAGCAATACGGGCAAGTCCTACCTGGCAACGCTTATCTACGCGCTGCATAGGTTCTTTGGCGGCTATGCGAACAGTCCGAATCTCAGCCCCAAGGCGCTTACTTTCTACCCCTTGCTTCCCTTTCACAGAGTCTTGTCTGGCGTCTGGATGAAGGCGATGTCCGCAACAGAGCGTGATACGCTGATTGACTGGGTGAAACCTCTACTCGTGCATGCGCGTGAGGAAGAATTCGCGGATGACTTCCGCGCGTCTGTGCCCGATGCCGTGGCAGTGCTCTTCCGTCCCTTGCTCCGAGATGTGAGCGATCTCGATGATTACTTGGAGCGGGAAATCGCGCGCTGCTTTGGCATTGAAAGCCTAGCCCGGTTAGTCCGGCATGGCAGCAGAGATGGCGCACGGGTTGTTCTGAAGCGATACGTTGCCGAGCCACCTCGTCCGGTAGAGCCCTTCACCCATGAATTCACTATTAGGTCGAGAAAGTCCATATTTACCGCCTCTATTCCTGACGCAACACCCTTGCAAATCGAGAGAAACGATGGCGAGCCGTGGTATCAGGAAAAGCTGCGGCTGATGGACTCGCACATTTCCTTATATAGCGACCTTGAGGGATCTAGTAGAGAATCTGTCGCGTCGGTAATACGAGATGATGTTGCCGATGTGGTTGGCACGTGCACGGTCAGCCCCTTAAATCGTGTGGCGCATTATCTGCCTGCCGACCGCGCTGGTGTGATGCACGCGCACCGGGCGGTTATGACCTCCTTGATTAGACAAGCGCCCCACGGTGGGCCTCATCGCAGCGAAACGGCACCGACGCTCTCCGGCGTACTCGCCGATTTCCTTGAGCAACTTGTCGCATTCGGCGATTCGCCGCGGGAGGAACGCAGCGCCGCCTTTCTTGAGGAAGTTGCCGGGTTAAGTATTTCGCTTCAGAGAGCATGCGATGAAAACCGGTTTCTCGCTGCAACACTTGAGGCGGAAATCCTCAAAGGCACGGTGCATCACCGGCAATCGATCACCGGCTACCCGGTTTTTTCCTATCAGCCGCAGGGACGACGGGAAGAGGTACCGCTGCTGAACGCCTCGTCCATGGTTTCAGAGTTAGCGCCGGTGGTCTTGTATCTGCGCTATCTCGTATATCCCGGCGACGTGCTCATTATCGAGGAGCCGGAGGCGCACCTTCACCCGGCCATGCAGAGGGCGTTCACACGGCAGCTTGCGGCGGCAGTGCGCGCCGGCGTGCGGGTCATGATCACGACGCATAGCGATTACGTGCTGGAAGAACTGGCAAATCTCGTGCGCATGTCCGAGTTGCCGGAAACGCGGCGAGAGGGCTTGATGGGCGCAGACGTAGCCCTTAACCCAGACGAGGTGGGCGTGTGGCTCTTCGAGCCCAAGAAACGGCCTAAGGGTTCGGTGGTGAAGGAGATTCCGTTGGACGCGGACGTTGGCCTCTATTCAGCGGGATACGGTGACGTTACTGAGGCGCTCTACAACACATCGGTAGAAATCGACAGTCGCATCGGAGAGAGCAAGACTGGCTATGAGTCTCGTTGACCAGGTAAGGCAGAACATCGATGAGGAGTGCCTTGCAAGAAGATGCCGTAGGGAAGGGTGCTCATTGACTTTGGAAAGTCTCGCACACCCGTTCCTCCTGATCGATATGGATCACGAGAGATCCCCGTCAGACAGTAGTGGCGGGAAGAACTGCGACTACATATTCATAGGAGACAAAGAAAATTGGTCTTGGATTGCGCCTCTGGAACTAAAGCGCGGAAAGCTCCATGCCAAAGACGTTGTGGCGCAGATTCAGGCCGGCGCAACCGTTGCGGACCAAATCGTGCCCCATGAAGTCCGTACTCGTTTCAGACCGGTTGCAGCCTACGGTGGAAAGGCGCATCGCGCTGAACTGAGACTTCTCACCACCAGCCGAGTTCGCTTCCGTAGTCAGAATAACCGTGTCGCACTGGTGCGATGCGGT
Organism: Chloroflexota bacterium; assembly: GCA_026710945.1. NCBI lineage: Bacteria > Bacillati > Chloroflexota > Chloroflexota bacterium. The sequence continues at coordinate 9,421 of JAPOQA010000015.1, read as the reverse complement.
ACGTCTTTGCTGGGCGCACTGAATAAGAGAACGTGAGGGACTAACTCTATGTCGTTTTCTGACCTCTGGCAGACATACGGCCCTGTGGTGCGGTCGTCGCACTTTCGCACCGTAGCGGCGACGGGTGTCTTGATCCTCGCCGCCTGGCTGGTCTCCTTCACGAGCGAGGGAGGAGCTGCACAGCACTTCCATCTGGGCCAGGCACTGACGATATCACTGGTGCCGGAAGGCGAGTCCTACCTGGCCGTGGGCTTGGCGCTGGCGGCGGTTGTCATTGGCGGAACTGGCATCGTGTGGGGCGCGCTGCAGGGCATGCGGCAGCGGCAGGTGAACGTGGATGAACTCGTGAGCATTGCCGTTATCGCCTCGGTGCTGGTCGGTGAATACCTCTCCGCCGGACTCGTGGTCTTCATGATGATCTTCGGCCAGCTGCTCGAGGAGGCCACCAGCCAGCGCGCCACGGCGGCGCTGGAGCACCTGGCCGAGCTCCAGCCCGAGCATGCCCATCGCCTAGAGGGCGACGAGATTGAAGAGGTCAACACGGACGCATTGCAGCCGGGCGACAGGGTGCTGGTGAAGCCGGGCGAGCGCCTGCCGGTGGACGGCATGGTAATTGCGGGCACGGCGGCAGTTGACGAGACGCTGGTCACCGGCGAGTCGCTCCCTGTGCACAAAGAGCCGGGACAGCGCGTGTATGCGGGCACGTTGAACCAGGACGGCGCGCTCACGATTCGCACGGAAGCGGTGGGTGAGAATGCGTATGTGGGGCAGATCGGACGGCTGCTGGACGCCCTGGAAGAGGAACGCGCCCCGATCGTGCGCGCGGCGGATCGCTACGCCAAGTACTTTACGCCCGCCATTCTGCTTGTCTCCAGCGCCACGTGGTTGATTTCCGGTAATCTCAGCGCGGCGCTGGCGGTGTTGATCATCGCCTGCCCGTGCGCGCTGGTGCTGGCGACGCCTACCGCAATCGTCGCCGGGGTAGCGAACGCGGCGCGGCAGGGCATTCTCATCAAAGGCGGCGCCCGCTTCGAGGCCGCCGGCGCGGTGGATACCGTAGCAGTGGACAAGACCGGCACGCTCACCCTCGGCACGCCCGTGGTGCAGCAGGTTATCCCGGCTGAGGGCATGACGGCGGAAACACTGCTTACGCTCGCGGCGGCGGTGGAACGCTATTCCGAACACCCGCTCGGCAAAGCGCTCGTGAGTCATGCCGCTGCACAAACCCTCGATCTGCCGTCTGCAACAGACTTTCGCGCGTTTCCGGGCAGAGGGGTGGAAGGACGCGTCGGGCAACAGCACGTCCTGGTCGGCACCGGGGAACTTCTCCGCGAGAACGGCGTCGCGGGCGTGCCGCCGCAGGAGGCCGCGCCGCATGACGGCAGCTTGCTGTTAGTTGCTGTGGAAGAAGCGTTTTGCGGCTGGATACAGTTTGCCGATACCGTGCGACCGGCGGCGGCGCAAGCAATCGAGCACCTCCACGCGCTTGGCATCCAACGGGTTGTGATGCTTACCGGCGACCGTCAGCCGGAGGCAAAGCGCCTGGCAGAGACCGTGGGCATCGACGATTGGCACGCCCGCTTGCTGCCGCAAGGCAAGGTTGAATGGATACGGGGCGCACGGGACGACGGCAGACGGGTAGCGATGGCCGGCGACGGCGTGAACGATGCCCCGGCGCTGGCGGCTGCCGATCTTGGCATCGTTATGGGCGGCACCGGCACGGCGGTAGCGGCGGAAACCGCCGACATCGCCCTGATGCGCGGCGACATCGGCCAACTGCCCACAGCAATTGCCATCAGCCAGATGACCCTGCGCGGCATCAAGCAGAATCTGCTGTTTGCGCTGGTCTGGAACCTCGCCGGTATCGCCTTGGCGGCGACCGGTGTGCTCGGCCCCATCGCTGCCGCGCTGACACATAACCTCGGCTCAGTAGCGGTGGTGGTGAACGCCGCCCGCTACGTGGCCGCCCCCAGCAAGCTGCCCCCGCACGTCCACCAGGAACGGGTTGCACCGCAACCCGATGCCGTTTCCGACGCGGTATAGGCCGGTACCTTCAGCCGGCGGAACGCGAGTATTCAGTCGCAATGGCGGTCACGTAATGCGTACTCTTGCGGCGCAGGGTCATGGACTTACCGTCATTCCGGCGCAAGCCGGAATCCAGGGGGTGTAGGTCTCGATCACTGCGGACTCGACGTCAAGTTCCTCTTTCCGCTCGATCTTGGTTCTTCCCCCTGAATGAGGTAAGGGTCTCGCGGGAGAATCCCTAAAGGATTATTTGTCGTGATGCGTGGCGCGTGGGCCACAGTGCGGCGCATTCATTTGCGAGCTTCTGCAAGCTCTGCCAGCTTATGCAGAACCTCCCGCCAGTGTGCCCGCATCTGCTCGCGTGCCTCGGCGCTGGTGAGCTTCTCTTGATGGAAGCGCACGGCGGTCTTTGTGCTGCTCGGCTCCAGAGAGACTTGCAAGGTTGAAGGGGTTTGGAAGTCCGGCGGCTGCCACGTCAAGCGCAGGTGCTTTCCCGCTGTGAAGCTGCGCATCTCGCCGCGTGTACCTTCGGGTGTTTCGTACGTGGCGCCCTTTTCCCAGCGCAGGTCAGTAGCAGTGCCGAGCCACAGGGCGAGCCCTTCCGGCTGCGTGATGAGGTCCCAGGCGTGCTCCGGCGACAGCGGCAGGGTCTTCTGCACGCCGATCTGGAACCCGGCGCTCTCCGTCCCGCCAAGCACGCGCTTGCCCCGGGCGCGTTCGTACTCCACGGTGACCGTCTGGCACCACCAGCCGTTCTCGATGTAACTCTTTTCATGGAGCAGCCGCGCAATCTGCTTGTGCGGCAGCGCTTTCGCCCCCTCGCCATCGAGTAGCACGAACCACGCGTCCCAGCCCTTGCCGGTCGCCTTCCGCACGGCGGCGTCGGATATCTTTCGCTGTGATTCACCCATGAACTTCCTCTCAGGCTGGCTGCACTGCGTGTGGCTGTACTCGTATTTTGCCAAGAGCGGAGAAACGGCAGAGACACGGGGCTATCTCGCGGGCTTAGCGCAGTTCGGGATGCGTATTCTGCAGCGTCTTTTGCGAAACTGCAACACCTTCCGCTTCAGTAATCTGTGCCTCAGGCAGTGTTCACGCAGTCTCGTAGTGCAGTGCGGCAAGGTTCGGGCTGGAGGAACGCTTTGAGAGACGCAGCAGTTCCACGCCTATCGCCTTGTTCGCCTCGTTGTAAGCGAGCACGACACCTGGTGAAACTTCCTCAGACTCGGCTATTGGCGAATCGTCAAGGCGCAGATAGAGAGCATCAGCTTGCTTGTCAACATTCAGATTCAAGAATCGCCTCTCATGCTTCGAGCAAAGAATATCGTCACGACCCGCCAGGGGACAACGTGGGAGTTAACTGCTACACGCAGCACCCGGTTACCGTGCTCCGGGATGCAACCATAGGACCGCTCCGCCGCAGAGTCGTCTGGGTCGGACATCCACGGTACTGGCTCATTCACCGCCAATGCTACCTATATCTCGCTTATCTTCGTTCCGCCACTACGTAAATTGCGTGCTCGGAAAAATCCAGCTTCGGCGGTTTCCTGACAAACTCTCGCCTCTGTAGTAGCCCTGAGAAGTTTGCGGAGGCTTTAGGGATGCATTGTCCTAGCAATTCCGCAAAGATGTCTACAGCGGATCGCCCTGGGCTTTTTTCTGCTTCCCTAGAGTGCCGTCAACCCGCCTTGATGCTATGCAGTGGCAGCGCCTCGGTTTCCAACGTGAACAGGTCCAGGCGTCGGGATGCCCGGTCGATGGCGAAGCCGACCACCTCGCCATCTTCCAACGCTATAACGCGCAGATAGCGTGGGACGATTTCACCGGACGGGGTGACAAATTCCTAAATGCGCACGCGACCGTCCTGCTGCCTCTCCCTGCAGAGAGACCTTTGCGAAACCCGAACGGAAGCGAGAGCGTTCCCTCTCCCTCGACGGGAGAGGGCTAGAGCCTGCCCCGTACTCGATACGGGGGTGAGGGTGAATCTCCTGAAATCTCTCCATATGCACACCAAATCTGCCCTGATACGTCTTGACACTGCCCAGCGTAAAGGGCCATCGCAGCAAAAAGACCCCCTCACCCCAACCCTCTCCCCCAGGAGAGGGAGTGCCCCTGCTTGAAAGTGGGGTTATGCAAAGGTCTCCTGCAGAGGGGTGAAGCCAAGACCTGAGCGCACCACGCCGATTCGATGTAGGGACGCTTGCGACGAGCCTAATCATCTGAAGTAGCGCGTAGCCATCATGGCCGTGGATTACCTTACCCACCCATGCGGCACGTGGTCATTCCCAATCTATGAAGTCCGGTTCCTCGCCTCCTGCAAGAACTTGCTACACGTCGACGAGTTCGTACGACTGTGGCTCAGGAACGGGCAAGCCGTCTTCCTCAAGCGCCTCGACGTAGAGGTGGATGGCCTCGCGAATAAGCGCGCACACCTCCTCTCTGGTCTCCGCGGCAGCCACGCAGCCGGGCAAGTCCGGCACATGGGCGCCATAGCTGGTTGGCCCCTTCTCTATCACCACAGCGTATTTCATAGTCAACTCCATTGCCGTAGCCCCGCCTGCTTCAGGATATTGTTCCACGTTCCCTGTGGCATATCGACGCCCAGATGTCCTGCGATAACGACGATTCCCGGCTTGGCCGGGTGTTTGAACACGCGGTGACTGCCCCGGGTCCGAGCAAGGCGCCAGCCATCTCGTTCCACCAGCCGGATGGCGTCTCTAACCTTCGGCATGACCCACATCCTCTGCCTGCCCGCTTCTGTTGGTCACTTTGCATCATCACCCCTCGCCCACTCGATGGGACACGTGGTTTCGTGGTTCTGCGCTCCGGCGGGCAGCGCGCCGCCGCATCCCGCCGCCACTACGCGAATTCGAGCACCTGCATGGGTACGGTCTTCGCCGCCTTGGCTTCTCCGTGGACCAATTGTCGTACCTTCTCCGTCGTATCCCGGCTGAAAGAGCGCTCGCCGCAGCGTTCGCATACCGTAGACGGCACACCGCCTACAAGCACATAGCGGTCTTCAACTTTAAAGACCTCTTCCACCAACTCCCTGCGGTTCTCATTTCCGTGGCAAACGGCGCACGTGAACACAGTTACCGTCTCCTTACGTAGTCATTCCATCCACTGCTGTCCGGCTCGTAGAGCGTAGCAATCCTGAATTCGGGCGAACCAGCGACGAAAGGCTGAATGTGGAGAGGACCTGCGGGGACACGCACGTTACCTGCCTACTTAAGCCGAACCGCGGGTAGACGTTTGAGAGTTTGGTTGCGCGGATCTATTTCGATACCCACCGACTCCAGGGCGGTCACACCGAGCAGCGGTTCGGCTTCCGGTTCGCCAAACACGATTGTGGCTCCGACAAACTCTCCCATGAACTCCACCTGGGCCGCGGCGATGCCCAGCCGAACCTCGCTGCCATCGGCCAACTCGTAGACGCGGTAGCCCGTGGGCGTGAGTCCAATGGCCTCCAGATGCTGCCGGGGCACAAGGCAATCAGTCGCGCCCGTATCCACGAGAAACAACCCTTCCCAAACTCGGTCCGGCTCGGCCAGGTTCCGTATGCCGACAGTTACGTGAATTGCTCCCATTCTGTTTCCTTGCTTATTTCGATCAACAAACATGCCTGTCACGCATCTTGGAATTACGGCGATGCTCGCCGCACCCTAATGCTATCATGCGAATTCATACACCTGCATGAGTACGGACTTCGCCGCCTTGTCTTCTCCATGGACCAGTAAAGGCAACTACATACCTTGCAACTCGATCAGACAGTCTTCCTTCTACTCCATCCTGTATACACGGAAAGATCTAAAGGGAAGGCTGGCGTTCTGCGAATTGAACAGGTAGCAGGGGTTGCTCACTCCGAGATAAGCCGCGCGTCGGGCAGGGAGGCCATCCTGCGGTCCAGCGTGAGCGTCTCCAACCCGCGGCGCGCGTAGTCGTCGGCAATGAGACGGTCGAAGAGGCTGGGGCCGGCTGAGGCGGAGAGAGCGTCCAGCACGGCGAGGCCGTTTAGCGGGGCAACCAAGCCGCTGGTGAGGACGTCGAGTAGGCTAGAACGAGCCTCCGCTTCCGGCGCCCTGTAATGGTGGGTCAGCGTAGCGTAGGCCTCGCCAATGGCCTGATTAGAGACGAAGACCTCGCATCCTTGCTCCTCGACGAGCGCAACGAGCTCCCTAACGCAGCGTTCGAAGTCCCTGAGAGGGACTTTGGTGACCAACCTGACGAGTACGGAAGTATCAATACCGTATTGCTGGGCCATGCCCCTGCTCTCGTTGGTCCCGGAACGTGCGGATGTCATCCGACTCGATATTCGGGTCGATCTTGTCGCGCAGTGTGCCCAATTTCGAGTAATCGATGCGCCTGGGCTTTAGCGTGTATCCACCATCAGGGCCCTCCAGCAATTCAAGCTGGTCGCCGGGTCCTACGCCCATGGCATCCAGAACGTGCTTGGGAAAGGTTACCTGGCGTTTGGCAGTGACCTTGACTATCATAATCTCCTCCTTACCGATAGCCTATCACGGGTAAGGCAAGAACCGCAATTGCGCCGGTCGATACTGAGCACGCCACTGCGGAGTTGGCGGTTCAACTTCTTCATCTGTAAAGGCGCTGCGATCTACGCTATCCAACACAACCTTGTTACATGAAGAGGAGATGGCTTTTATTGTGCGGACGGTTTGCAAGAGCGCAAATGCTCCGAGATTGGATGAGCAGCCAGAATCACCCACGGCCAACATCTATGCCTCAGTATCAGCCCTGTCCCAATTGCGCTTTGAATTGGGCGGTGTCGTAGTACTCGCGCCAGTCCGTGATCTTGCCGTTGACGCAGGTGATGAAGACGCTGGCGGGGAGGCGGGCGGCGTTGCCGGTGAGACGGTGACGGCAGGAGAACTCCCACTCGCAGGCGGCGGTGTCGCCCTGGGCGACGAGCGCGCGCACCGTGAGGCGGACCTGGGCGAAGGCGCTGAAGAAGGCCGTGAGCGATTGGCGAATGGCGGGGATGCCGCTGAGCGTCTGGCCGGAGGCGTTGGTAAGCACGGCATCCGGCGCGAAGTCCTGCAGAATGGCGTCGACGTCGGCGGCGTTCCAGGCGGCGGTCTGGTGCTCCAGGATGTCGGCGGGTGTCTCAGCAGTTGTGGTCATGGGTGCGATAGTCCTTTTGGATTCGGGGTCACTGTAATTTTGCCACGAAGGATACGCTCCTGGGCTGTTGCAGCAAAGAAGATGGCGCGTGAAGTCTTTGTCCCCGGAGGAGAGTGACGGACTGCAGTCGGAAAGGGCGTCACGTCGCTGTCGAGTTTCTCTGCTGAGCAGGACGAAAGTGGAGCGGCAACACAATTTCCCGGCACAAGGCTTCTCGATCCCTAGATTAGCTGGGGAAAGTCAGGCCATGTGCGAGATTCTTACAAAGGAGCGTGGGGGGCAAGGCCACGGCGGGGTTAGCCAGCCCTGCGACAGGCCTTGGGTGAACAGGCCATGTGCGTGACTTTTGCGCAAAGAGCGGGGGACAAGCCCCCGCGCTACACGTCTCAATTCTGATCTTCTTTGACATGCCCTGGAGAAGATGGATTCCCGCGTGCGCGGGAATTGTAAATGTCAGGTAATTCGTTGACAGATTTGGCAGAAGAGACATGGGATCAGAACTCTGTGCTTGCCTACATACATGTCATTCCGAACGGAGCGTAGCGGAGTGAGGAATCTAGAGTGCTGAGGCCAGTGTACTGTGTGAAGCATGGATCCTAGATTCCTCGCTTCGCTCGGAATGACATGTACGTTCGACACAGTCCAGTGAGTAGAAGCTTTTGTCAGCGAATTACTCAACACTTACAGGAATGACGGCACTTTGCGGCTATACTCTACCGTGTGCTGAGCTGCTACCTTGCGGGGAAACCCTCCGCTTGTCACTCAGTGGGTCCTTGCGGATTCAAGTTTGACATGCCAACAGCGACAGAGGCGCTAAGTAGGGTCTATACGAAATACAAAAGCACGAGCACGGTGGCGCCCCAGAGGATTACGCTGGCGAGCAGCCAGGGATCGCGGACCAGCAGCGCCTCGGGGCTTTCGGCGCCGCCGGGTGCGCGCGCTATGCGCAGGTAGCGTACCAAGCCGAAGACCACGAACGGCGCCGTGGCGATGAGTTTCGGATTGCCGAACGTGGCGGGCGAAAAGAGCGTATAGAGCACATAGGCGGCTGCGGTCGTCACGGCGACGCGTTTCAGCCAGCGGTCGAGCGACGCGGTGGTGTAGCGCGCCAGATTGCGGCGGTGGGCCGCGGCCTGCGGGCCGAGCAGCGCCAGTTCGCTGCGACGCTTGCCCAGGATGATCAGCAGCGCCGCCAGCAGCGTGCAGAGGTAGAGCCAAGGTGAAATGGGCGTAAGCACGGCCACGACGCCCGCGGCTGCCCGCAGCAGGAAGCCGGACGCAATTATGCACACGTCCAGCAATACCACGTGTTTCAGCCACGCGCTATAGGCGAGATTCATGCTTACATAGAGCGCCAGGATCGCCCCGAGCGCAAGCTGCATGAAGAAAGCACCGATGAGTGCGCCGCCCAGCAGGACGACGGCGGCGACCACGGCGGCGGACAGGGGCACTTCTCCTGCCGCCAGCGGACGCAGCCGTTTCAACGGATGCGCGCGGTCTGCATCCAGATCGAGCATGTCGTTTACGAGATAGATGCCGCCGCTCGCGAGCACGAAGAGACCGAACGTCAGCACGCTGGACTGCACAGCAGCGGCGTCTGTGAGTTGCTGGGAAAAGATGACACCCGCAAAGACGAGAACATTCTTGACCCACTGCTGGGGACGGGTGGAACGCAGCAGCGCACCGGCAACGGAGATCACTGAACCTTGGGCTGTTGCAGGCCGCGTGTCGGCGGACAAAGGCGAGTCTGGAGCCGCGATGGCACTTTCTGGCGCAGCAGTATTTGCCGAATGTGCGTCGGATTCACGCACCTCGCGGCTGCCCCGCTTTTGGCGGCCTGCGTTGCGAATAGAGTGTTCACTGCTCACGCCAGATTTTCCATTGGCAATTGACGATTCGCCCTCACCCCCGTATCACGTACGGGGCAGGCTCTAGCCCTCTCCCCCTGGAGGCCTTTGGCAACCGTAGCGGTAGCGAAATAGTTCCCTCTCCCTCGACGGGAGAGGGCTAGGGTGAGGGTGAATCTCCTAAAATCTCTCCACATGCATACCAAATCTGCCCTGATACGTCTTGACACTGCCCAGCGGAAAGGGCCATCGTAGCAAAAAGACCCCCTCACCCCAACCCTCTCCCCCAGAGGTTGTCTCAATATTCTGGTGCGGGGCACGGAGAATGGGGAGAGAAGGACAGACAGATGGCGGGTGGGATGAACAAGACGGTGCCAGTGTCGGGTCTGTCCTTGGGGCGACGCTGG
>JAPOQA010000014.1 GCA_026710945.1 Chloroflexota bacterium | reverse complement strand
GTGCCGCCGTTGCCGTGCTGCTTACATTAATGGTTACGCCTGCGCTCTCCGTTGACTCCGTATCTGAAGTACCGGAAACCAAGAAGATCACCGAGACAGCGAGCAATACAACACCCACGACGGTGACACCCAAAGATACTGAAGGGCGGCGCCCCGCGGCCCTGCCAATCAGCCCAGCGGCCAAGAGAAACGCGCCGACGACACCAAAGACAATTGTAAGCGGAGGCATGCTTGTATCCTCGAATTCCTGACGTACAGCAGCGGCTCGTTCGCCCTAAGTCGCTAACGACTTCAACAAGTGGATGGCGGAGAATTGGGAGCCCCAACTCCTCCGCAAACCTCAGCCAGTTGCATGAGCGCAACTGCCTAATCTAGACGATTATAGTAACCGGAAGTCCACAGAGTCAAGGCATTTGGCGAGTCTCAATTATTGCAGCGCTACGGTGCATTGGGTACCGTAGAGCAAACCGAATGATCTTGTATGGAGATGGCACCACTTCTGATGCGACTTGCGCTGTGCGCAGTTGCTCAGATGTTGCGAGAAAGGATCAATCGATGAATCTCCTCCACAAAGCGCCTACAGGTCTGGGTCATCACGCAGTCGTTGCCGATGGACATCCCTCGCTCGACCGCATTCGCATTGCTGTCTTGCGGTTGGCGCCCGGCGAAGCCTACGCCGGTGAAACTGGCGCGTGGGAATCTGCTCTCGTGCTGCAGGCGGGGGCAGGGACGATTGCCGTGGAGTCCCATGGCATCGCTCACCGCTGTGCGCGCCAAAACGTCTTTGCCGGTCCCTCGTCAACTGTCTTCGTAGCGCCTGAGCAAACGTGGGAGGTCCGTGCGGAGGGAAGTTCAGCGCTGGAGCTGATAATCTGTAGTACGCCCGGCAAGGCGGGCATGAATTCCCAGGTGATCACCGCCGATCAACTCAAGCTGCGCAAAGTTGGAAAAGGCAACTGGTATCGCACCATCTACGACATTGTCGACGCACCTTTTCCCGCGCACACGATGGTTCTAGGCGAGACGTACAATCCACCGGGATTCTGGAGCAGCGCGCCGCCGCACAAGCATGAGGTGGACGACCCGCCTCACGAATCCGAACATGAAGAGGCCTACCTCTTCCGAATCAGTCCCCCGCGCGGCTTTGGCATGCAGCGGGTTTATACTGACGACGGCTCGCTGAATGAGTCATACACGGTTGAAGATGGCGACGTGGTGGCCATTCCTCGGGGGTACCATCCTGTCGTCGCAGGACCGGGCTATCAGCTCTATTACCTTTGGATTCTCGCCGGGAATCAACGAGTGCTGGCCCCCAGGGACGATCCGAATCACGCCTGGCTGAAAGACAGTGAAGCGGTGATTACGGCTGTGGGTGGAATGGGAACACCCGCCGGGTGAATAGTCCCCCAATGGCATACCGATGCAGCATAGACGAATGCCAAAATCTATCGCGTACGCAGCAATTGCAATGACACGAGGAGAATGGAAGACCCTTGGATGATCGTTTCGACCTGGTCGTTCTTGGCGGCGGCAGCGCCGGCTACGCCGCCGCGCGCACGGCTGCTGAGGCGGGCGCTCGTGTGGCGATAGCAGAGCAAGGGCCGTTGGGCGGCCTGTGTATCTTGCGGGGTTGCATGCCCAGCAAAGCCATCCTTGCCTCGTCCAATCGTCTCTACCAATCCCAACACGCGGCAGAGCTGGGCATTGGTACCCGTACGCTTACGCCCGATCTGCCCGCCATCATCGCCCGTAAGCGACGGCTCATAGAGGGATTTGCAGACTATCGCATTGAGCAACTCAACGCCCCGGACATCGCATTGATCGATGGCGCAGCGCGATTCCTCTCGGCCGAGCGTGTCCGAGTGGGCGACCATGTTCTCTCGGCGCCCAAATTCATCATTGCCACCGGATCGGTACCATTCGTGCCCAAAGTTCCGGGGCTGGAGGAAGCTGGTTACCTGACCAGCGACGATGCGCTGGAGTTGGAAGAGTTGCCGGAGTCAATCTGCGTACTTGGCGGCGGTCCAATCGGCTTGGAGTTAGGGCAATTCTACTCACGGCTTGGTGCGGCCGTCACCCTCTTGCAGCGCAGTAACTGCATCCTAAGCAACGAAGATGATGCGGTGGGCACGGCGTTGGAGGAATACCTGCGGGAAGATGGTATGGACGTGCGTTGCGCCACCCGCCTTACGGCCGTAGCGCAACGCAACGGCAAGAAAGTGCTGCATCTGCTGCAGGACGACACCGAGAGCGTCATCGAAGTCGACCACATCCTGGTCGCCACCGGGCGCAGTCCGTACTTGGAAAGTCTAAACCTTGGCGCCGCCGGTGTGGAGAGCACTTCGCGCGGCATTGCCACTGATACCGCCATGCGCACGTCCAACCCGAACATCTTTGCCGTTGGCGATGTAACGGTCTCATTCGACATTGTGCATGTGGCTATCCAACAGGGCGAGATTGCGGCCCACAACGCCCTCGACGCCGGTCCGCCGCAATACATGGACTACCGCGTCGTGCCCATCGTCATCTTCACCGAGCCGCAGTACGGACGCGTGGGCATGACGGAGAAGGAGGCCACCGCTAAAGACATTCCCATCGTCACCGCTTCTTATCCGTTCAACGACCATGGCAAGGCGCTCTGCCTGGGCGAAACACGCGGCTTCGTGAAGATGATCGGCCACGCGCAGACGGGTGAGCTTCTCGGCTACCAAGTGCTGGGACCGGAAGGGGGCGAGTTGATCCACGAGTGTATCGTGGCACTTCACTATCGTGCTACAGCGCAGGACTTTATGCGCATCCCCCACTACCACCCGACCCTTGCGGAAATCCTCACCTACCCCGCTGAGGAAATCGCCGAGCAGGTCGCGGCAAGGAATGGACAGTAGTGGTCTCACGGGTTCGGATTGATGGGTAGCGAAGGTTTTGCATCCTGCGCTCTTGTTGACCGGTAGTGCCGGCTATAAACCTATGCCAGGCCGGCTGCAGACCTACGCCAGAAGGTGTTGGCATTGACCACCCGATCCGTGTATCTGTCTCCCGTTCGCGCTGAGCTTCCACCAAATCCGTTCCCGCTGAGCTCCCACTGGTTCCGTTCGTGCTGAGGTCCTCAAGCTGTGATCCTTAAGCTGTGATCCTTAAGTTGAGGTCCATAAGCTGAGGTCCTTAGGCTGAGGTCCTTAGGCTGAGGTCCTTTAACCGTTCGCACTGAGCTTGTCGAAGTGCGCAGGCAGCGCCAGCACTGCCGATTCGTGTTGAATTCTTGATGGGCCCTCTTCCACCTCGCAACTTGCCACCCCAACCGTTCGTGATGAGGCGGCTGCGCCAAGTCCCTGTCGAAGCGCGAACGGTTGCGAAGTCTGGCGATATTGCCATCTAGTTCCACTGCCGCGCCGCTGCTAGAATGGAAGGTGCGGGGACGTGTCGGAACTGGAAGACGAGCATGACTTAGGATCATGTGCCGCAAGGCGTGCGGGTTCGAGTCCCGCCGTCCCCACCAGAATGCGGTTGGCAACAGACAAGTACACCGTTGTTGCCATAGTGCGGGAGAGCTAATGCATTGCCCAGGCAATCTTGCGACCCTGCAGGATAGGGTTGGCGACCAATGCGCAAGTTTGGCTAAGGCCCCAAGGTGCGCGGGCCCTAAGTTTGGCCGGATTTCCTTGCTCCCACTTCTTGCCGTACTGCCGGGCAGTCCTACCTGGATTTGAACTACGTAGAGTTCTAATCTCTGCCTCCCAGTTTCACGGGTGCCCCGGTCGTTTAGCCCACCCGGTCTCACCGACGCTTGCTCGTCAAATTAGGGACAGGCTAGGTCATCTTGGAGTCTTGTCTCAAACCGCTCAACTGCCGGGACGGGTGGGGTTCTTAGCCGCTGTCTCCCCAGTCCCATGTAATTTTCCAGTTTCCTAAACATTGCAATCTTACCCAGATCGGCCAGGTATCCTCCACGGTTGCGTATAGACTAAGACTTAGAACTAGAACCTCTCACCGGCAGAACGTATCAATACATTCATATCCATTTGTTAGATACTAATGTATCTTGACAATATCTGCAAAAGAGGTAGAGTACATGCAAGGCTTGATGAGTTTCGCCTTTGCCGACACATGGAATCCTGAACTCATCGAGAGGGTATGCTGGGAAGGCAGACTCATTCTAGTGATCCGAGAGGCAATACTTAGACTTGAGCTCGTTTCCGATTGGATCAATCTTACCAATTCGAACAGTAGCAGCAACACTAGCTGCGGCGCACTCCTTCTATTGTCGTCAATTCAACTTGGATATTACTGATCCTGAAGAGATTCGCTATCCGGCCAAGATTTCCGTATGGGTACGTTGGTTCATTTGCATTGCCTGCCTGATCGAGCTGATTTACCGACCTGTATTCACCTACTTCACGTATGCTGCATACATATTGTGTTTCTTGGTGTTGGTCGCACTCAATGGGTACGTACACTATCGCGTTCAGACCGGTCGCACAGTCACTTTGCATTGGATACTCGCGCTTAGCGCGATGGATGTAATCCTGATAACAGGCGGCATGATTGTTGCCGGTGGATTTAGCCATTTCTTCTTTTACTTACTCTATTATCCCGCCCTGGTTTGGTTTGCAGTTTTCTTCAGTTCGTACCGTCTGAGCTTTGGGTGGGTGACAATGGTCGCCCTGCTATACGTAGTGGTGAGCTTGACGGCTGGAGAGGGCTTGGACTTTGACGCGAGAGACGAGAAGGCGCTCTTTGCCAGAATTGTCGTGATGTATGCGATTGTGGCATCTGTCAATCTTGTATCCAGTTCTGAGAGGAACAAGCGGCGAGAGGCCGTGGAACGTGAGCGGGAGCTCCATCGCGAGCGGATCCAACTCACTCAAACCATACATGACACGACTGCCCAGTCTGCCTATATGATCGGGATGGGAATTGAAACTGCAATCGAGTTGGCAGACAAGTCCAATCAGGCGCTGGTCGATAAACTTGAGGCGACGTACGAACTCTCGAAGTCGGCCATGTGGGAATTGCGGCATCCCATCGATATTGGCCTCATTCTTGAAGGCAGAGAATTGGGCCACGTGTTGCAATCCCATGCGGAGTCATTCACCGCGATCACGTCGGTCCATTCTGATGTGGTGCTGAGAGGCGCCGAACCGCCGCTCTCCCCGGTCACGCGCAGTTTGCTCTTCTCGATAGCGCATAACGCATTGACCAATGCCTTTCGCCACGCGCGCGCCGATAGGGTCACTATAGAGCTTGCCTTTCATGAGAACGGCTTGCGCATGTCACTGTCCGACGACGGCATCGGCCTGCCGGATGACTATGCCGTTCGCGGGCACGGCTTCAAGAACATGAGAGCCGACGCCGAGCGCATGGGTGGCAGACTGGACGTTGAATCGGGCATGTCCGGCCAAGGCACAACGGTAACGTGCGTAGTAGAGTACAATTCGGTAGAAGGAGGAACATGAATTGTCTACAGTACCGCTTACGACAGTTATGATCGTGGACGATCATTCGATCATGCGAGATGGTCTGAAGGAAGTCTTGAAGCTTTCTGGGGCGTTTGAGGTGGTGGGCCAGGCTCAGAATGGGGTGGAGGCTGTGGCCCTGGCCCAAGACGTCAGGCCCGACGTGATTATTATGGATGTGATGATGCCGGAAATGAACGGCATCGACGCGTGTCGAGAGATCATGGATTCGGTGCCGGATACACGCGTACTGATGCTGACGGCATCGACCGATGAGGACGCCGTCATCGCGGCGGTTTCCGCTGGCGCTACGGGCTATCTGCAAAAATTCTCCGGCAAACAGAAACTCCTCTCCACAATCCAGGAGGTAGCCAGCGGCGAATTCAGCATGCCCGGCGACCTGACAAGGCGGGTATTCAACAGAATTCGCTCCGCTGGCGAGAAACCCGAGTCACCGGATCTGGACAATCTCACCGAACGGGAGCAGGAAATACTCACCCTCTTCGCCCAAGGCATGTCGTACGCAAAGATTGCCGATGCGCGCGGCAACCGGCCCTTGACTATTCGTAACGCCATCTACGTCATCCGGGACAAACTGGGGGCGAAGTCGATTCAGGAAATGGTGGTCTGGGCCGTCCGCAACGGCCTGCTGGACGACAAGCCGCAATAAGGCATTGCGCCCCAGACACCCGCGAGGACCGGATTGGTTTGCCAGCCTGCCAACCGGTCCCGCCCCGAGCATACCCCCTTCTTGTCTAGCGCAAGCCCCCGTGCCAGACTCATGACGTGGGGGCGGTGTGACAATTCTGTCGCAAGTTGTGGCGCAAGTTTGTCGCAAGTTCAGCCGGAGCTATGCGCCAGCACGTACTCCAAGCGGTTCGTGCCTGCCCGACGCTGGAGCAATCCCCTTTCCACCAGTGCCCTCAGGTCGCGCTGCAGTGTCCGCCGTGAAACCTTAGGCAAGAGCGCTTGGCAATCCTTGTACTTGGCCTTTTGCACTCCAAAAAACCTCATTATGTCACATGGGGCCTTCATCCCGGCACAACCTAAGCGTTCCAAACTCTCTTCTTCCCCTGCCTGAATAGTATTCGCCCTCAAGTATCGTACCCTTTAGCTCAAGCGTCGCTGTACCCTTGTGGATGTTCATCGTGTCGAGGGCAGTCGACTTAGGCTCGTTCACGTAGAGGTGCACGAATTCGGGATATGGAAGGTCATCCGTCCTAATCGCCGCCGCAATACTATTCGAGCGAGAGTGTTCGGTCTCGAGTCTGAAGACTATCTTGGACCAGCTTTGCCGTATATATACTGAGACTGGATTTGCAACGGTGCTCTGTGTATGTGACGATTTGACCCAGCCCGACCACTTGCCATTTAAATCTGGCACCTCAACTAGCTTGAGGCTCCGTAGAAGTCCCAATCTCCATAGGTGGAGGTCAAACACTTTATAGAGGAGCGTGTAGATTCCCACAAACGATGGCGCGCTAATCCACCAGGGGGGTTCAAAACTGATGGAATCCAAGCCAACATCAAGGAGCCAAACTAACAAGACACTGACTATGGCGAGGGAAACCAGTACCCACTCCCTACTATCCGCCTGGTAAGGATGCACTTGATCCACCTCAACTCCAGAATTCCCACAACGCCACTAAACTGTTTACAAAAGCCCGAGCCTCCGCCACTGACCACTGATCGGGAGACGGCCCGAACAAGTATTGCTGACCATTCTGGCAAACAAGCTCATTGAGATTGGTTGAAGCCATCCATTTCACAATTGAACAGTAGGTATCCTGAAATCCGTATTGAAATGTTGCGTTAGGCGCATTATAGAGAAGAGATTCAATAAAGTAAGATGGGGCCAGCACAGCATTGATTATTCCATTGGACTCCAGGAAATTGCGGGCATTCTTGAACATTCGCACAGTGCGCTTGTACCTGTCAAAAGTGCTGACGCTCTTGGCCGCACCATTCTTGTAATGCTCTGTCGGAAAATTGATGATCCAGTACTTGTCCTGCAATGCCCAAAATGTGATGCCTTCTACGTATGAGTAATAGTTGAGATACCTCCGGTACTCCATACAAACAACGACGTCGGCTGCTAACCTTGGAGGGTTAGCTTTTATCTTGATTGATTTGTTGCCTTGAGCCACTAAGCTGTTGTCGAACCAATTCACTAGGGCTTTAAGTGTTTCGCGTCTGAAGTCACCCCAATCGTACAGGGCTGTAGAGAATGTCGAGTCTAGCTGATTCTGTTCCAATGGGGACAGCAAACTTGCGTCATGCCTAAATGCAGAGGTAAGTTGCACAACTACATCAACGTCGCTGTCTCCACGGATGTTGGTGTCGTTTTTGTAGGAGCCCTGAAGATAGACATCATATGTCATTCCTTGAGGCCAGGAGTGGGCCTCGAGCGCCGATCTTATTGCTTGATGAGTGCGAATCGAAGCTTCCTGAGGTCCATGGTGAGACCATCTGCTTAGTTGTGGTTTGGGAATTGCCATAGCGGATTTCTTCTCCAATGCCGATGACGTAAGCAGCCAATTCGCTTACGATGCCCGATAGGCAGTGATAGGTCCTACCAAATCAACAAATCGTGACCTGGTTTGCCCTGCATCTCTATTGATCTAGGTAGGGTGCCGCGTCAACCTCTGTCATCGGTCTTTGCTCTGCCTCGAACTGGATCTCCAGCGAGCAAGGTGTTGGCTCGCGTAAGTTGTCACCAAACAACTGCCCTTCCAGTTTTGCTAGTGTAGGATGCGCACAGCCGAACCAAAACGGATTAGTCGTCCACACTGTTTCTCGTGGCCGAATATCCCCAAATTCCACGACGATCTCCCACTCATCATTACGGTCTTCCAAGTGGGTCTCAGGCTTTTGGCCAACCAGAGGCATCGAGTCAAATGGCACTGTCTGTATGCCTTCGATGGGTATACTCTTCAGCACCTCTTTCACTTCTACCCCGCCGGACTTGCTCAGAACTCCTTCAAATCTTATGTTTTTCCCAAGCACTCCGCTTTTATTGTAGAGTTTCACACCAATCCCAATAAAGAAGGCCCTCTCGAATGTACACCAGATGACCTCCTCAGAATATCTTGGGTTCCGACCGATATCCACGGTTAGATAAGCAGAACGCGGTGGTGTGAATGTATCGTCGGGAAGAGGCGGAAAAAGTGCCAGAGAGTGCAGTATACATGGCGACTCAAGCGCAGTTCTTGAATCAAGGTCTGCCCAGTCAAGCGAAAATTGCGGTGTCTCTTCCAACACACCTTGACTTCCCATCTTCGCAATCTCATCGGGCGTGGCAACCCTCGTCGAACTACCATCTCTAATGTAAACGTCACTGCTACCCAGGTCGCCATACCGCTTTTTCAAATACACAGGACGATCTTGCAGGGGGATTTCAATGACACCAATTTCAACGCCCTCGATTTGCACAATCTTGTAGATGAACTCGACAGGACGTTGGGTCTTTCCATTAACAAACTGATGGAGACGGGCATCGTCCAGATGCTCTGTTACGCCGAGAATTCTGCTCCGCTTTCCCTTCACCTCTTCCACGCCAATCAGTATGTAGGCGGTTGCTCGGCGCCAGGAATTCGTAAAGGCCAAGATATCTTTGAGCAATTTTGCTTTCTGGCCGATGTCAGCCTTGTCAAAAGGATACTGTGCCGCCTTAAAGTCAAGCGAGGCTCCTTCTTCCTCATGGAGTAGAGTTTCAAGGAGTTCTAATTCAAATGGCAATACCCACGCTCCCTAGAATAGTCTGAACATTCGACTAATAATCCAGATGCAGAGATAGCTAATGTCCATCAACCTTAGGATGTTTCAAAGCCCTATTACAAATCTACCACGGTTTTGGTGTCGCCGGCGGTGAGGGCGTTCATGTAGGCGAGGATGAGGTTTTGGGTGCGGTAGGTACCGAATGTGGCTTGGTCTTGGCGTTGGACGATGGGGAAGGTGCTGAGGATGTAGGCGGCGTCGTTGCGGGAGATGCCGTAGAGGTGGAAGTAGCAGGCGTCGAGGCGGGCGCGGAGGTGGCGGCGCTCTTCTTCATTCCAAATGAAGGGAGGGCCGGTGTAGCCGAGGTCGCGGGCGAACGGCGCCATGTCGTGGGCGGTGTAGGTGAGGCGTAGCACGTGGTCGCGGATGAGGGCAAGGGCGGTGGTCTGGCCGAATTGGCGGTCGTAGCCGGCGGGGGCGATCACGGGGAGTTGCTCGATGATGAACAGGTTGAAGTTCGCGCCCTGAATCTTCTGTCTTGTAATGAAGTCTAGGCAGATTGAGTTCAGGTTTGCCACAAGGCAGGCCAGTGTGGTTGCACGGAAGTCTATCCCATCTTCTCGAGACTCCCTGGGTTCACCCATGGCTATTTCGTCCAATGTAAGAATTGGAATGCTGTTGCCAAAGCCAGAAAACGGCGCAATGGCGGTGATTGCGGTTCTCGCATCTGTAGGCCGGGTAATGTGACGAATGCCTAGAACATACTCCCGATTCAAAGGCAGTGCCGAACCTACATTCTGAGCGGGGACCCAATACTCAGATTGGGGTAGGAATTTCGGGTTCGCGTGCTGCAATTCGCTAACCTCTTCGCTGAGGTAAGGGTTGTGGGTGCTCTCAAGATTGACCCGAACTGAGTTGGCGCGATGGTCAAATTGATGGATCATGCGGCCTTGGTAGAGAGGCAGATAGAGCTCCTTCCCGCGTTGCCAGCGGTTGCCTTGGACGGGATAGAAGCCTTCTTCGTCTAGCTGCGTGGCGGTGCGGAAGAGGTGGGAGTCGTTGGTCATGTCGAACATGCGCACGTACTTGACCGGCCAGGTTTTCTTCTCACCCCCGTCGGAGCGGTTGACGAGGACGGGGTGGCGGGCGTAGATGGCGCGGGTGATGTCGGCGTCGCGGCGGGTGCGGAAGACCGGGGCGGTGCCGGTGTTGGGATTGACGCGGGCGAAGTCCTCCGGCGCCAACGGGAAGCAGCGGTCAGCATCGGTGATGGTCTTGGTGTCGTGGAGGAAGAAAGCGCATGCGGTCTCGTCGAACCGCCGTGCCGTGCCGCCAACGATGAGGGCGCAGAACTTGAACGAGGCGTGCACGTCCTTGAAGAAGATCTTCCTGTTTTCAAAGTCGTACAGTCCGGCCACACGCCCGCGAGTGGAAACCGACTTAAAGAACTTGGCCGCGGTCTTATCGGCATAGATGCCGGACGGGGTGAGCAGGCCGACCAGACCGTCGGTTTTGACCAGGCGCAAGGCGTTCTCGACGAAGAGCGAATAGAGATTTATGTTACCTCCGCCCAGCAGGGGATAGTGGCCGGAAGCCCGCACCAGTTTGCCCAGGCTGTCGGCGCGGGCTTTGGCGTCATCGAAGTCCGCCGCCAGCGGGTCGCCCTGCTTGCGCAACGCCGCAATTTCAGCCCGGCGCGCCGCCGCGGTGGGGGCGCGGGCGAGTTCCGGCGCGCGGGTGGCGAACCACTCCACCTCCTGCAGCTTGATACGGTCCGAGGGCGGATTGCCGATCACGGCGTCGACCCCGCCGGCCGGCTGCGCGTCCTGCCACTTTTGCCACACCCCCGGAAACGCCACCTCCCAGTGCAGGAAGGTCTCCCGGTCGGCGATAGTTCTAGCGTTGCGCCAGAGGGTTGCGAATTCGGTTGCGGCACGTTGGTCACTGGCCCGCGTTTTCGATTCTTTCCCTCCGCCGGACGCAGGTTGCAAACCTGCGCTACCGGAGGATGGTTGGGCGGGCTTCTGGTCGTCACTCCCGTGAAAACGGGAGTCCATCTTAGGCGGGGAATATGGGTTCCCGCTGGCAGGCGAGTCCACGGATTCGGAGGAAGATGGATTCCCGCGCAAGCGGGAATGACGGAGCGAGGCGCTTGCGCGGGAATGGCGGCGTAGCGCGGAGGCTTGCCCGCCCGCATCGTCCGCCGATTCTCTGCCCTCTTCGGACGCAGGTTGCGCGCACGTCTCGTGCGAACCTGCGCTACCGGAAGATGCTGCATCAGGCGAAGATGGATTCCCGAGTGCGCCCAAATGACGGTTGCTGTCTGCGCGGGAATGAGCGATGCCAACCGGTGTTTGAGACTCAATTGCGTCCGGCCCGTGCGCCAGGAGCTTGAAGGCGTCGACAGGTTTTTGGTCTAAGGTCTCGAGCAAAGGTAACTCAAAGAGCGTGCGCTCTTGCTTTTTCATGCCCGCAGTCAGCCAGCGCATGCCGCAGAGTATGTCAAGCAGGCCGCGGAGTTCGGCGGTGGTCTCTTCCACACCCTGAAAGAGCGCCGCGGACTCCCGCACCTCGGCCACGTCGGCATCAGAAAGGGACTCGATGCGCTGCATGCCCGCGGCGGCATTCTCCGCGCCTGTCATAGCTGACCATGCGGCCAAGCCGCCCAGTCGATTCAGTTCGTCAACGGCTTCCGTCACGCGCATGCCAAGCAGCGAGTCACCGCAACGCAGGTGGTGGTCCAGGAACGAGAGCGGCGCGCCGACGGTGAAGCTATGGAGCCAGAGCGAGACCTTGGCCAGCTCCACGGCCAGCGGGTTCTTATCTACACCGTAGATGCAGCGCTTCAGCACCATGCGCCGGATGATGGCCTGATCGGTGAGTTGCAGCTTGTCTATAGCCCAATCCGACTCACGCGCCCGCTGAAAAATTTCTGCTCGGATAACCGCAATGCGCTCCACAAGCGGCGAAACGTAGGCGCTACCTTCATCCAATTTTGGATGGTCTTGGGTATCAATTGGGAGCGAAGCCTTTCACAATCCTCGGAGAGTTGCTAATGTGGAAACGAGCTAATTCATCTTGATCTACGATTGGTCGCTATTGGTCATAAGTAAGGGTGAGCTGACTGTTAGAGTTGAATTTCTCGATGACAGATATAAATCCCAAGCATGCAGACAACAATCAAAATCCTCAGGAATCCCCAGAGGAAGACGACTCAAGCGTTAACTTACTGCGGGAGAGGGTAATCCAATCTCTAAAGGATCAAGGATTTGTCTTGACAGAATCAGGAATACAGCCTCCAGACCATACCGACAAAGAGTTACTTAGGAGGCTACACTTCCTCGCAGTACAACACAGAATTGAGCGAGCTTCTGGTCTACGTTCAAAAGAACCTATGCTCATTGAGCGAATTGCCGCCGGTTCTGAAGTGAATCCGCATTGCATTGCTCCTCGACTTGTGGAGGTATTGCCTGGTACTCAAGATGAATTGCTCTTTCGCTATGCGGCTCTTCACTGGAGCATTCCTGTGTCTTCAGGCTACGGACGACGCATAAGATTCTTGGTTCTCGACTCCCATAACAATAGGCTCATAGGAGTTATTGGCATTGGTGATCCAGTATTTGGCTTGGCAGCAAGAGACCAGTGGATTGGATGGAACTCGTCAGAGAGAAGAATCCGTTTGCGCCACGTATTGGATGCCTACGTACTTGGTGCCGTTCCACCATATTCTAATCTCTTGGGTGGAAAACTCATTGCCATGCTGGCTACAAGCAATGAGGTTCGAAGCACTTTCGAGCGTAAGTATGCACAGAAGACCGCGCTAATTAGTGGTGCAAGTGGGGACTCTAGAGTTGCTATGCTTACCACGACATCTGCGTTGGGCCGCTCTTCTATGTACAATAGAATTCGGTTTCATGGCCGCCTAGTATTTGAACCAGTCGGATTCACTTTGGGATCAGGAGAGTTTCACTTTGCAAATGGTCTGTACGACGAGCTGTATTCGTTCGTGGAAGCCAATTGCAGCCCAACTGCCAAGAATAAGAATTGGGGAACTGGATTTCGCAGCAGGAGAGAGGTAGTGCGAAAAGCACTTCGCAAATTGGGACTGCCCCATTCTCTTAACTTCCACGGAATTAGGCGCCAGGTGTTTGTGGCACCACTGGCCACCAATAGTCGGCAATTCCTTTCAGGTTATGAAAATGTGTTGGACTACTCGTGTAGTGACATGGAGAGTCTATTTTCGCACTTCAAGGAGCGTTGGCTTCTTCCAAGGGCAGGGCGGAACAAGTCTTACCGGAAGTTTGACCCCAAGACCTATCTTCTTTGGAACAAATAGACACATCTGACAAATGAGTCAACACCCTTATGTTGTCGAATGAAAGTCGTGAAGGGTATGCTCGACTGCCTGAGGACCTTTTGAGGGATCTTCTCGCAGGTGCAGGCGAAGTCGTCGAGGAGGTCGCAAGTCTACTTGCCCCAGTGCTCGACTCTCGTGATCGTTTAAGAAGTGTACTGCTAGACCTTGGCCTCATCCGCACATTCAAGAACATGTCCCCCTGTTCAATTGCTGGAATTGATGGCGGATTCGCTGTAGAGCGAACCTCTGCGATTGACCTATCACTAGCAGTTGGGGTCGGTGTGGAAGGTCTGGGATCAACAACTATCTGGGACTCCACTCAGTACGAATGGTGGACCAATGTAGCCAGGCACAATGTGGACGCCGAACGCTTGGCGAGAGGAGTCATGGTTGCATCGGAAATCGCGATATTGGAAGTGGCACCCCATAGCCTGCGGATTCTTGATGGGTCACACTTGACCCTTGTAATTCAGCTAAATTCAGCCTTGAGCTCTGAGTCACCAGACATTCGTAGTGAAGCCCGACGTGTATGGAAGCGTCTTGGTACTGAAAAGGGCTTAGCTGAAGTCTGCTCTAACCCTGACATCATAGCTATGCCTAAGTACGATTCGTCGAATACGATTGCAGACAGGTTGGAAGCCCAGTTGGGAATTTCGTTACCAGGAGATGACAAGTATCTCATGGGCCTCCTCCTGGAGCCTGGAGAGTTGCTAGTTCCCCAGCAAGTTCCAAAACACCCCTGGCAGACCTTACACTTCAACGCTGGATCTTCCGCAGATGAGGACTTAGAGCAGTCTTTCACAGACGCAATCCTACCGCTTAAAGAACGAAGACTTATGTTTACATACTTTAAGCCAGACCGGCTGTCTCCTGCATTTCGCCTGGAGATTAAGCCTGTAGTGCAAGAGCCCGATTTAGACATTCTCTGCTCAACACTTAGCAGTCAGATCACTGGGCCATTCGTCAGAGAGCCGTACCCACAATATCTTTCGGACGTAATGGCTAAGTCCGTAGGCCTGGGTCTAAGTGCGCTCCAGACCGCCGTACAACTTGGTCTAAGCGGTATGGGCAGACCTGAGCTCTCAGAGGTCCTGATTCGCTCATATCGTACCGAGGGGGTCTGACTATGGATGAGATAGGATTGGTGGGTTCTCCCAGTACAACGGCAAGAGTGACCGTTGACATCATGGAAGATGCTGCCGACTTTCCGCTGCGCGGCCAGCTTGTCTCCCTGATTCATCAGCTAGACAACAGCTACTTAATCGCTCTAGGTACTGTCATGGAGATTAAGACATCAAATCGATGGCATGAGGATCCAAACATGCGAGGAGTTCTCAAGCATCATGGCAGTCTTCCGCATCTTAGCGCGGTTGGTGATGTTCGAACGGCTGATGTGGCCGTGCAAGCTGTCTATATCGCAGACCATGAGAATCCTGCATGTGGAAGTCCTGCCAAGGAAAGTGGCGGAGCCCTTGCTATGTCCCCGACAACGGGTGCCCGAGTGCGAAAAATTACGGACCAATTCTTGTCTAATCTTCTTCGACGCCACGAGAGCAACATCATACGGTTGGGGATGGCTTACGGCATGGAGGATGTTAGGCTACCTTTGACTCTCCGCCACTTTGGTTCCGCGGCGACTGGTGGTGCTGGCGAAGCATATCATATTGGCATCTTTGGAATGACTGGGAGTGGTAAGTCAGGTTTCGCTGCATACTTGCTCGCTGCATATGCACGCCACACTGATCTCGGAATACTCATCATTGATCCACAAGGACAATTCGCGAGCGAGGCAGGCCTTCCTTTCTCACTTCAGAGATGCTCGAAGGAGATGGGGAGAGAGGTCAAAGTGCTGTCTGTTTCTCAAGACCTGCGCCTTCGAAAAAACGCACCCCTGTTTATTGAGCTATTGGAAAGCACTCGCTTCTTCAAAGACCTCCTATCAATTCGTAGCAAAGATCCATCTGAATCGGCGGTAGCCGAACTTACACGTGTCGTTCAAAGTCAAGAAAACTGGCCAGAGAAAGATGCTGCGTCGCTCTTGCGGAGTGTATTGGAAGTTCTTGCAGGCGACGACTCAGCTATTGAGCGAATTTATGCAACAATACAACACAGAAAGAAGCTATCGGCACAGATTCATTCAATTTTGGACAACGAACAGGTCTTTCGGATGGCTCGGGATCAATTTGAGCCACTCCACTCACTGTTTTCAAGCAAGAATCTCAGTGGTGGAAACCGAGAATCCATGGAATCTGTGCTACACGGTCTGTTGAATACTGATGTGCAGACACGTCCGGTGATAATAGTTGACGTATCTAGCAAGGATGTTTCAGGAGTTGCCGATTCCGATTCACCTGCCGCTATCCTAGAGACAACTCGCATTAAGGCACGTTTACTACGTGAGATTTGCGGTTCTATCGCAAGAGTTGCAGAAAGTCGCTTTAAAGAAAACCGCACTCTCAATACAATGGTTGTCTTCGACGAAGCTCAACGCTTCGCGGCGGAGAGCCCTGAAGACGACGAATCTATTTCCCTTGCTGACCGACTAGTAGATTATGTTCGAACTACCAGAAAATTCGGTCTTGGTTGGATGTTCATTACCCAGGAGATCAATTCATTGCGCCGAGGCATTTACTCTCAACTCAGAGTGCGCAGCTTTGGGTATGGTCTTACCTCAGGTACTGAGCTGCAACGCCTCCGTGAAACCATAGGGGACCCAGAAGCTCTAGACCTCTATCGATCTTTCGTTGACCCTCAGGCAATCCGACCATCACAGTATACTTTCATGATTACGGGTCCAGTTTCGCCGTTGTCATTTACAGGTGCTCCGGTGTTCCTATCGGTTTACACTGACTTTGCCAAATTCAAGAGTGACAACAACCTTTAAGGGTAGTTACCTGACGTTCTTAGTTGGCACGGATCTATCGACGGGCCTATAGCTACACTCAGCAAACTCTGTATTCCATCTAGCATTGCGGATGATGAGAGCAAGGCACCAACAGAATTGTGCGACAGTCGTCAAGTGATTAGTCAAAGTTAGTTTCCTGGGAGCAATCTAACTTGCCCTAGTGTGGTCACTCTTGCCGCAAGCGTGAGCGGAGGATCCAAAACAGGTTGGCGACGGCGATGGCTATGGCGACAACCCAGAGGGCGGTGCCGAGCGTGGGATTCGCCGTCAAGCCGATGCCTAGTCCGAGATAAAAGACAATGATTGCCACCAAGAAGAGCGCGATGTGGGCAATCTTCTTCAGTGTTTTCCGCATGGTTGCACTCTCCTATGGAATGAGCGAGCAGGCGCTAAGCTGAATTGCTGCGTAGTCTGCGGCAGAACGGGCTAACCTGGACGAATCTACATGCACGGTTTCGCCGCGACGCTTGCGATACCGTGTGCGCTGTCAGCGACATCTCGATGGTAACAGAGGCTGGCGAACGCTACCGCGCGGGTTCCGGCGACTTGCTGCGGGCAGGACGCCGCCGGTCACGCCGTTTCGGCCGGCGCTGGCGGCAGCAGGCGCATGCGGACGTCCACCTCGAGGTCACTCTCAACGAAGCCGTGCAGTACGCCCTTAGACGGTGGCACGTCCTGATAGTCACGTCCTATAGCGATAGAGACGTGATGGTTGCCGGCCAGGGTCTGATTCGTGGGATCGAATCCCACCCAGCCGAGGCCGGGCAAGCGGCATTCTACCCACGCGTGGGTGGCGGTCTGCGGCGAATCTGACGAGGTCTGCGTCTGCGACGAGGTCGGCGTCTGTGACGAAGCCTGCGTCTGCGGCGAAGTCTGCATCTGCGCGAGGGTAGGCGCGTGCGCGCGGCCTTCGCCTGTTACATGGACGTAGCCGGAGACGTAGCGCGACGGCACGCCCCACGAGCGCGCAACGGCAATCATGACGTGGGCATAGTCCTGACACACGCCCCGGCCGGATTCCAAAATGTGCTCGATGGGTGAGGCAACCGACGTGCTGCCGGGCACGTAGTCGAAAGCGCGATTCAACTGTTCAGATAGTGAACCGAGGGCCTGAAGGGGATCGTCGTCAGGCTTGATGCCCTCCCGCTCGATGAAGGCCGTGAGGGCGGGCGATGACTGCGCCAGCGGGCTATCGTGCGTAAAGTCCCAGAGCGCGAAAGAATCGCGCCACGCGTGAATCTTGTCCCAAGCTCCGGAGTCCAAAGAGGTAGGAAGCTGGACGACCGGACCCATATCTACTGTGGCGCGGGCGGTAATCTTAAGGGACTCGTGCCATTGATGCACGCTAAAGACGTGTTTCGTGTTCCCGTAGGGATCAATCCCTACACTGTAGTGGGAAACAGGCTCTGTGGTCAGATCGAAGTGCACGAGTTGCTGCTTGACGCTGTTGCGCGGCTGCAGGCAGAGCGACATCACCGAGTGCCGCGCCGGAGACGAGTACCGGTAATGAGAAGTGTGCGCGATCTCGAAGCGGTTCGATCCGGCCATGGCGTCATTAGACAGGGGAATCGTCGACTTGGTAATCGAAATACGTCTGCACAATGAGGCTGTGAAGGTCCCGGCAGAACGCGCCCAAGTCCTGCAAGGTCTCCTTCCGGTCTTCCTGGTCCGGCCATTCGTAATGGATCAACGATCCTAAGCGACCGGCAAGCCGACGTGTGGCGCCACTGGATTCGGCACTTGGACCCTTGCCAATTGCGTCTAGCTGGGCTCCCAAGACGTCGAGGGACTGGCACAACGAATCAGGTAGCAGCGGATCGGTGACAAGCAGATCCAACACCTGGCCCGGCTGCATTTCCACGCTATAACTGCGGTTATAGACTTCCAAAGCATGGTAGGCGCGTAGCAAGCTAATCCAGTCCGCTTCGGATGACTCTTCGAAGTGGACTTCAGAAGCGAGTTGGGCAAGAAACAACGAGACTGCGAGTTGGGCGCGTTCAATGAAGCGACCAAGCTGCAGAAAGTGCCAACCTTCGTCACGGTACATGGTGCCTGCGGCTACACCCATGAAGGTGTCAATCTCGTTGGTGGTCCGGCTGTAGAAACTCTCGGGGGATGTGGTCCAGATGTCCTGTATGTCTCGATCTTGCAGCCGCAGGTAGACCAGGTTTAAGTGCGACCACATCTCTGCGCTCACGCAATTGCGCGTTTGACGGGCGTTTTCCCGCGCCATGGCAAAGCAACTCCAGACGGAGCCGGGATTGGAACGCTCGAAGGTGAGATCATCCGCCAGCGTGTACGAGTCTGCCAGCGTGAAGTCATCGCTATCGGTGAATTCCAGGCTGCCGCCGGGCGGCAGCCGATTTACAGTTATGTAAATACGACTCCACCCAAAGTAGATTTCCTGGACGGGGCGGTCCACCAAAGCCGCCGTCTGCAGTTGCAGAAGGCGGCAGAGGTGCTGCGCCCGCTCAAGATACCGCCCCATCCAGTAGAGGCCCTGTGCGCTGCGTGAGAGCATTGGTTTAGTTTCTCAGTTCCTGCATACGCTAGTCATCATCATGCTCTTCAGGCATGAGTACAAACTCGGGATAGGCTTCTAATCCCAGCTCTGCCGTGTCTTGTCCCAGGCGCTCGACCTGCTCGGAGACCCGCAAGCTGAGAACCACATCGAGTACTTTCCAGAGGACCAGCGAGACTATGAAAACAAATGCGCCTATGGCAAGAATGCCGATAACTTGCACGCCGATATTGGCGCCGGCGGCAATGGCAACCGCCAGAGTTCCCCAAACGCCCGCGAACAAGTGGGCGGGGATTGCCCCGACAACATCGTCCAGCTTGACTTTTTCAAGCAACAATATGGCGAGGGTGCAGATGATGCCGCCGATAGCGCCGATGATGACGGCCCAATAGTGCTGCGTAATATCGGGTCCAGCCGTAATTGAGACGAGACCGGCAATCGCGCCATTCAAGCCGGCAAAGAGGTCAGTCCGGCCCAAGAGCGGCCGCGAAATGATGAGGGCGGCCATCACGCCTCCTGCCGCGGCAAGGTTAGTATTCACCAACACGTGACCTATCGCGACTGCATCTATAGCGCTTCCCAGCGCCAGTTGCGAGCCGCCATTAAATCCGAACCAGCCTAACCACAGGATGAATACGCCCAACGTCACGAGGAGCACGTTGGAAGGTGGAGTGGGTCTAACGGTGCCGTCCTTGCGGTACTTGCCAAGGCGGGGGCCGACGATGATCACGCCCGCAAGCGCCGCCCAGCCGCCAGTGCTGTGTACGATAGTTGAGCCGGCAAAATCCTGGAAGCCCATATCAGCCAGCCAGCCGCCACCCCATGTCCAAGCGCCTACCACTGGGTAGATGAATGCTGTGAGGACAAGAATGAAGAGGAAGAACGACCACATTTTAACCCGCTCGGCCAGGGCGCCGGAAATGATGGACGCGGTGGTCGCGACGAAGACCATCTGGAAGAACCAGTCGGACATGACGGAGTAGCCGCTCTCGATCACAGCCGCCGCAGCGCTTTGATCGCCATCCAGCAAGGCGAGTTCATCGGATGATGGGCCATAGAGTAGGCTAAGCGATCCTACCAGTCCCCCAAACCGCTCGACGTCGACGTCGATGTACATAAGGTTGTAGCCGACGAAGAAGTAAGCAAGCCCGGCGATGGAGTAAAGACCGATGTTTTTTAGGCAAATCATGGAGGCGTTCTTGGTGCGTACCGCGCCGGCCTCGAGCATCGTGAAGCCCGCAGCCATCCACATCACCAACACACCCCAGATTAGGAATGCAAACGTATTGAGGACGAACGTAGTTTCGCTATCTGCCGCTGCATGGGCAACCGCCGGTCGGAGCAAGAAATAGAGAAATGTCAGGATCAAGACTGCCGCAATTACTGCGATACGGCGATGACGTGCAAGTGCGTCCGTGAATACCATGTACCCTCTCTCCTTTGAGATACAATGATCAGTCTTCCACCACCCAGAAGTCCTTGCCTCCTCCTCCTTGACTAGAATTGACTACCAAGCTGCCGCGGCGCAAGGCGACACGGCAGAACGCCCCGGGAACGATGCGGGTCTCGCGGCCATGCAGCACAAACGGTCGCAAGTCCACGTGACGTGGCTCGAAGTTTCCTTCGATGAAGCATGGCGACCGCGAGAGCGCAAGAACTGGCTGTGAGATAAATCCGGCTGGGTCCGCGCGCAACTGTTCAGCAAATTCATCCCGCTCTTCAGGAGTAGAGTGGGGGCCAATCAGCATGCCGTAGCCACCGGATTCACCGACACGTTTTACCACTAGGTCTTGTAAATTGTCAAGCGTATATTCCAAGTCCTCGCGTCGCCGACAGAGAAACGTCTCCACGTTGGCAAGGATCGGTTCCTCTCCGAGGTAGTAGCGAATCATGTCGGGCACGTACGCGTACATGCTCTTGTCGTCGGCAACGCCCGTGCCCGGCGCATTCACCAGGGCGACGTTCCCAAGTTTGTAGGCGTGTAGAAGTCCCGGCACGCCGAGAAGCGAATCCGGGCGAAAAACCAGCGGGTCCAGGAAATCGTCGTCCACACGCCGGTAAACAACGTCTACCCGCCGCAGCCCCGTGGTAGTGCGCATGTAAACAAAACCGTTGTTGACAAGCAGGTCGCGGCCCTCCACGAGCTCTGCACCGATTTCGCGCGCCAAGAAGATGTGCTCGTAGAAGGCGGAATTATATACACCCGGAGTCAGCAAGACTATCGTGGGGTCGGATTGCCCGCCCGGCGCGAGTTCCCGTAGGGTTGTTTGGAGCACCTGACCGTAGTTCTCGATTTCTCGCACGCGAGAGCGCCGATACAGGCGGCGGAAGCTCTTCTTTACTGCCTCGCGGTTGGCTAGCATATAGGATACACCGGAGGGAACGCGCAGGTTATCCTCTAGCACGCAGAAACCCTCGCTGGTGCGCACCAAGTCTGAGCCGCAGACTGCGACCCACGTGCCGTGGGGGGCCGAAAACCCGCGCATCTCGACCCGGTATTGCGGGCATCCGCGCACCATATCCACGGGAATCACACCGTCATGAACGATGCGCGGCTCACCATAGAGGTTCTTGGTTTGAGACTCCCCGTATACATCCTCTAGGAAGATATTCAGCGCTTTGATTCGCTGCTTGAGACCGGATTCGATCCTCTGCCACTCAGTGTTTGAGAGGATGCGGGGCAGAGAGTCGATTGGAATTATGCGCTCATCAGCCTCGTCGTCGCCGTACACCGTGAAAGTAATGCCTTCATTGGAGAAGGATCGTGTAACCCTATCCTGAATGCTAACCAGCTCTTCGGAAGTTAACTGGCAAAGAATCTCGTGAAGGTCTCGGCTGTGTTTACGGGGGGTGCCGTCAGGCAGGAACATTTCATCGTAGACATCTGCGTCAAGCTGATAGTCATCAAAGTTCACGGCATAACTCGCTTAGCAGGCACATTTCGCTCGTTTCTCGTATCTGGGACACACCATAGCGTCGGGCAAGTCTCTGAATTGGCGGTATTCCTGTAGTTTAGTGGAAAACGCGTAATTGAATCCCGCCAGCACAGTACCAAACTGCGCAAGTAAATTCAAGATAGACTCTGCACACTCCTGTGCGAAGGGTATCCTGCTTGCCCGCAGTACACCAAAAGTCTGCGGCCGCTGAGAGCCTTTCAGGACCGTGCCTCACTCCAGAAAACTGCGTTGCCCAAGCAGAAGCACAGTTCCTGCCGACTAGATTGCACCCTACAGCCTAACTTCGTTATTCAACTGCTGGAAGTCCCTAGTATACCCTATGCCTGGACTACCGCTTCGTCGGCGTCTTCCTCAATTGCAACGGGTTCAAGGGGAATCTCTATGGTCATTTCAGTAAACTCACCGGGTTCGGACTGCACTCGGATAGTGCCGCCCCGGCGGCGTACGATGTCGCTGGACATGGCAAGCCCCAGACCGGTGCCTTTATCGGTAGGCTTGGTGGTAAAGAAGGGGTTGAAGATCTTTTCCTGGACGTCCGGCGGGATGCCGGAGCCATTGTCTCTTATGCGAATTTCGGCGAATTCCTCGCCGCGCTTTGTCGCAAGCCAAACTGTCGGGCTGTAGTTATCGCCGCCTGCCTGCTCAATAGCGCGCCGACGCTCATCGGTTGCATCACAGGCGTTGCTCACCATATTCAGGAAGACACGGCCCAAGTCCTGCGGAACGACCTCGACCTCTCCCATCTCCGGGTCCAATTCCTGCTTCAGGTCCAACTGGAAGTCCGGATCAGTGGCGCGCTTACTGTGATAGGCAAGGCGGGCGTGCTCATCGAGCAGATTGTTGAGATTTGTGGGTTGCATGCCACCGGTGCCGCGACCCATGGATAGCATATCGTGAACGATGCGGTTGGCGCGTTCCCCGTGCGTGCGAATGCGCTCAAGGTTTCCGGTAAGATCATCCGATATCTCATCAATGAGATCGCGGTCATCTCCGCTCAATTCACCGCCGTTTTCACCGAGCACCTCTCGTAGTTCTTCGAGAAGGTCTGCTGAAGATTCGGAGAAATTCTTGACGAAATTAAGCGGGTTCTTGATTTCATGGGCCACGCCTGCGGTTAGTTCACCCAGAGCTGCCAGCTTTTCGCGCATGACAATCTGGTCTTGCGCCTTGCGGAGGTCCGCCAAAACGCTCTCGAGTTCATCGTTCTTGCCCTGTAGTTCATCGGCGAGTTTCTCAACCAGATTGAGGCGCTGCACTTCGAGGGCATGGCGGCGGAATACCTCCAAGGCAGCAGCCATCTCCGCCACTTCGTCACGTCCCCCAATCTCCACTTGCGTTTCCAGATCGCCGCCTGCCATGCCACGCATCCAACCCGAAAGCATCTCAATGCGGCGCACCACGACCCGACCAACGAAGAGCCACACAATTATGAGGGCGCCGATGATACTAACAATACCGATAGCAAGAAGGAGGAGCCGACCGGTCAGGATAGCCTGCGTAGAAGCCTGTGTTGCTTCCTCTACGCTGTCCGAGGCCGCACTCACGAGACCTTCTACCTCGCCCAAAAGCTCATTAGCCAAGTCATTGTTGCTCGCCAATAGGTCATCCTGGTGCTGTATGAGCCGCAACTGCTGCGAGCGCAAGGCGAATACACTCCCTAATGCAAACAACTCGTCAAAGATTGGGGCAAGCTCTGCATAGAATGGCGCATCCACCAGTGCGAAAAGGCTGCGTTCAATTCGGCTCTGCGCCGACTCGAAGCGTTCTCGCAGTGGCTCGACAAAAGAAGCATCGGAAACAACATAAGAATTCGCCAAGAGCTCAGTAGCGACATTCGCTTCTCTGCTCAAGATTTCTAAGTGGCGATATCGATTGAATTCTTCCTCGGAAAAGTGGTTTTCCCGCGCCGCAGCAGACCCTCCGATTACGCTATAGCCTGTGATGAGATAGAAAATCTGATCATCAATCAGGGGGGTCAGAATGTCTTCCAGATTGCCTCGCGTGGTCGCTAGTTCTACGCGCAACTGCTCACTCTGATCGTTAAGCTGGAACGACTCCGACATCCCGGTCTCAACTGCACCTATATTGGAAATAAGCGCATCCGCGCGGGCGCGAACGCGCGCAAAGCGGTCATCTCCCGCGTCGGCCTGCTCCAGGATTGCCAACTGCTCTTCCAGCGCGGCATGCGCTTCGTCAATGCTGGCAGCGACTCGGTTGAAGTCTTCCGGCGTCGCGGCGCTCGTCAGCCGTGGGGCCGCGGCCTCTAATGAGTTGCTATGTTGTGCCACGCGAAAGGCAGCTTCCATTTCGGGGACGCTGCCTTCGTTCACACGGCTCTGGACTTCACCGACGCGGTTGAAGGAGAACCACCCGACAAGACTGGCCGCAATAACGAGCGCCACAGCGCCGCCAATGCCCAAGTAGAGCTGTGTTGAGATCCTGTAGCGGCTTTCCAGCAAGCCCCTGATTTGCTCAATCACCGGTTCAAATCCCGAAGTGAACTCATAGGCTGATACGTGCCATCTGGTCCGATCATCGTCAGAAAAACTTCGTCTGAACCCTGGTTATCTTCCGCTCCATAGTTAAGCTCAAAACCGCTAAGGTCGATTATGCCGGTGTTGCGAATGCTATCGAGGAAGCACTCTCGTGTAGGCTGCGGCCCACAGCGCTCAAGCCCGGCAATTGCCAAGCGTCCGGCGAGGTAACCCTCTAAAGAGACAAAGCCGGGATCGTGCCACGCGGAAAATTCCCGAATGGCACGCCGATACTCTTTGACGATTTGCTGGTTCTCATCCGTGGGAAACGGGACCACCTGTGTTACGAACACGCCCTCCCCGGCTGGTCCAAGCTCCTGTGCCAGAGCATTGCTACCCACGAATGACACGGTCATGAACACCGGGTCTAAGCCTATTTGCCGCGCCCAGAGGATAAGGGCGGCGACCGGCTTATAGGCGCCAATCATGATTACCGCTTCAGGGTCGCCGCGACGGAGATCAAGCAAAGCCGCCTTAACTGCAGTGGTGTTACGCGCATAGACCCCAATCGAAACCATTTCCATGTTGCGCTTATCAAGAGCCCGCCGCACGCCGTTGTAGCCGGCCCGACCATAGGAATCGTCCTGGTACAAGACTCCGATGCGGGTGATACCCAAGTCCGTCGTCAGGCGCTCCACCATTTCTTCGGTCTCTTGAAAGTAGGAGGCGCGCATGTTTACGACATTGAACAGGTCAGAGTTGCGCAGGAATTCGGCGCCGGTGAAGGGGGCAATGTACGGCACACCTGCTTCGAAGGCAACCGGCACCGCGGAGCGGGAGGTCGGCGTGCCAACGGCTCCAATGAGCGCGAAAACACCGTACTCCTCAATGAGCTCTCTCGTGTTTTCAATCGCGGCTTCCGGTTCGTAGGCGTCATCCAATTGGAGTAGCATGAGCTCCCGTCCATGGACGCCGCCCTTCTGGTTGACTTCATGGAAAGCGGCCCTAATGCCGAATTCCATGTTTGTGCCAAGCTCTTCCGCGGGGCCGCTGAAAGCTGCGGATTGCCCGAAGAGGACTTGATCCTCCGTGACACCGGGGGCAAGAGACTGAGAATCTTCGGTAACTGTCTCCGGTGTTGCCGAAGCTTCCGCAACTACCGAATCGCCTTCTTGAGCAGAAGTGGAGCAACCGATGAGAAGGGTGGCTAAGAGAAACCCAACTGCCACCCTGTTTCCTAAGCGAACCAACGAGGCCGCAGGAATGCAGGAGACGGTGTTCATTTTGCTAAGCTCGTAACCAGGGTCAAGTGGTTCTTTCCCTCTTCCCGACGGTAGCGCACGTCATCCATCATCTTGCGTACAAAATGAATGCCCAAACCACCTATGTCTCTATCCTCTAGTTCGGCGTTCACATCGGGTTTAGGTGCGTCATGCAACGGATCAAAGGGTCGGCCGTCATCTACAATTTCGATGGTGAGGGAATCCTCATCGGAGGTTAAGGTGATATCGATCTCATGGAGTCCACCATCATGGCCATAATTCATGACATTGATCACGAGCTCTTCAAGGGCCAGGTTCACCTTGAATATGAGATCTATCGGCCAGTCTGCTTCCAGGCCAAAGCTCTCTATTGCTGTCGAGACCCGATCGAGCTCGTCACGTCTAGTCTCGACCTTTAAATTCAGCTCGCTACCCAACTTTACGACTCGCTACGATACAATGCTAAGCATGTTATGTCGTCAGACTGGGGTGTTTCGCCGGCAAACTCACTCACCGCAGCAAAAACCGCCTCGTTTGCCTCTTCTGGATCCCGGGGAGGGTTGGTTGCAAACACTTCCTGCAGGCGCTCCACGCCAAATTCCTCTCCCTCGGCGTTCATGGCCTCGGTGACTCCGTCTGTGTAGAGGAACGCAAGATCGCCTGGAGCCAGGGTCACCGTCTGCTGTTGGTATGGCAATTCAGGCATGACACCAAGCGCAATGCCACCTGTAAGGGGAAGCAGCGATGAACTCCCATCCGGACGCACCAGCAGAGGACTATTGTGCCCGCCGTTGGCATAGGCTAATTCTCCACTCGTCGGACTATAGACCGCATACAGAACAGTGACGAACATTCCCGTGTCATTGTCTTCATGAAGCAAATCGTTTACCTCACACAGCACCTGGCCCGGCTCTCCTATGCCGATGGCAGAGCCCTTCAGAAGCGTGCGGCTAGACATCATGAATAGGGCAGCGGGTACGCCTTTGTCGGATACGTCCGCAATCGCAAGGCCAACCATGCCGGCATCCAAAGTCAAAACGTCAAAGAAGTCTCCCCCAACATTGCGCGCAGGTTCCATGCTGGCATAAATTTTGTAGTTTTCGCCTTTAGGAAATATTGTTGGCAAAATCGACTGCTGGATCTGGCTGGCGACATTCAGTTCATTCTGCAATGCAACCAGTTTGTCACGCGAAGAGAGTGCTTCTCGCCATTCAGTCATATGACTCAATGTGCGATCGATTGTGATTTGAAGGTCTGCAAAGTCTAACGGTTTGGTTACAAAGTCGAAAGCGCCACGATTCATGGCCGTGCGGATGTTCTTCATGTCTCCGTATGCTGAAACGATTACGGAGCGGATGTTGGGATCGACCTTGGGAATCTGTTCAAGCAGCGTTAAGCCATCCATGCGAGGCATATTGATATCGGAGAGAACCATATCAATGTCATCCTCTTCGGTCAGGCGTTCAAGCGCTTCAACTCCGTTCTGAGCGAAGACGAACGAATAGCGTCCCGCCCGAATGTGGCGACGCATTCGCTGCAGCATGAGCGGCTCAAGGTCCGGTTCATCGTCGACAACGAGGATTTTGTAAGGTGGTTCCATCGTTCCCTTCCTCGAGAACTGCATTATCTGACCCTGTAGGGAGTACCCACGGGCCAGTTGA
Organism: Chloroflexota bacterium; assembly: GCA_026710945.1. Classification (NCBI taxonomy): domain Bacteria; kingdom Bacillati; phylum Chloroflexota; species Chloroflexota bacterium. The sequence continues at coordinate 146,905 of JAPOQA010000014.1, read as the reverse complement.
ATTCTCGATGCTGCGCAAGAATGGGCGGGTTAATTCTTGAGTGCGTCTATTGCTTCATCTCGAGAATCGTGCACGGCAATGATTTGATCAAAGCCGCTGATCTCGAATATCTCTCGAATTGATTCTGAGAGCGAGCAGACGGCAAACTTCGCGTCTTGCTTCTGCAACGACTTGGCTGTTAGGAGGATAACTCGCAAGCCGGCACTACTGATATACGAAACTTCTTCCAGGTCCAAGACGACGGCACGCTCACTCGAGTCAATGGCGGCGTCTAAGGCATCCTGAAATTCACGGGCATTCGCCCCATCAATGCGACCATCGGTCTTTGCAATCAGTGTGTTATCTTGCCGCTCCGTAGTTACTCCCATTGGGCGCATCTCCTTAACATTGCAACTTGGTCTTGCTGAACACCATACCTGAACTCTAAGTCGTTCTCAACCTCTAAATCCTGCACGTGACTTATGACAGCAAGGGCGGGAACATACCGAATCCACGTCCAATTGGAACCGATGATTTTCTCGCCACAGGGTAACACGATCAATGAATTGCTCAGGCTCATTCTCGACGAACGGTCTGCGCGAGCACTCTGCTCCTTTCTCTCCACTGCCCCCTGGAAACTACAATGAAAGTCTTGTTAGGTTTCCTCACCGTCTCCCCACCGTCAATGTGCATCTCGTCTCCTCTCTAAAGAAGGGAGATGCCAAAGCAGTGCGAGGACAAAACACTTGCCCAAGATCCGAGTTATCCCCAGTTGTGTAGCCACTCGGTTCATTGGGTGCAATAATTCTACAATATTTTCTGCCGACCAATTAGCCAGAGACCACCAAATCGTAGAATCATCACTGTGATTTCTGGCCATTAACCTACCAATTGGGAGTGCCCATGTCAAGCTAACATATAGAATGGAAGCTGTTTGAAATCGCATTGGCGTGGTTACGGAAATTGCAGCCCTATTTCTGGGTGTCGCATAGGCAACCGAGTAGCTGGCTGCATGTAGATTCTCATCCCTAAAGAGTTAGAGCCGGCCGAGAAACTTGCATCGTCGACGAGCACGAGGTTGAAGACATGTCCCAGGAACCTCTAATCCTCCTTGTATGTACTGTCTTGTTTGGGTTACGAGTGCTGGGACAAGTGGTAGTCGTCTTGTTCTCGCCTCGCTGGTTGCCTGCGATGGAACACTGGTACTCGGGATTGATGCCCTACCGCTACCTGCTCCCTGCGCAGCTAATTCTGTTTTCGCTCCTGGCAGTCATTGCTGCCGACGTTTACCGGACTGAGGGTCTCTTTGCTTCGAGCTGGTGGGGCATGTTGGCGACGCCCCTCAGGGCTGCCGCAGCAGTCTACTTCGGTGCGATGTTAGCGCGCTATATTCTAACGATGAAGCTCAAGCCGGAAAGGAGATGGCTCAAACGGACGATCCCAATCTGGTTTCATATGGTGTTGGCAACAGCGCTTTGGTCCTTTGGCAGCTATCACAGCCTTTGACGGCTCAACACTACCCGGGCAATCCGCTTTGCGTCCACGGCGATATTGTAGAGACCGCCCCTGCCATCGTAGTTGTGACCAATGAAGTAGAGATTAGGGAATTCAAGGCTTCTCACGCGGTCTCGTCGTTTAGCGAATCCGCAAGCATCTCTGGCGTTGTAAGCTCCCATCCACTCAATGGACGACCTGTATCCGGTAGCCAGAATCACCGCGTCGAACGCGTGTTGTGTGCCATCAGCAAATGTCGCTCCATCCGGCGTGAAACGATCGATGCCAGGCAGGAGGGCGATAGCACCAGATCGCACGGCGTTGGCCAGCTTCATACCGATGAGGGGTACGTCCGGGCAATTGCCGAACCCCTTTTTGCGCGGGATTGGGTTGCCGCCCCGGACTACGGCTCCCACGAGCCCAAACGTCCGTGTCAATCGCTGTTGGATTGGACGAGGCAGCCAGGAGATTGCCCACCCCAGGTATTGGCTCGGAAGCCCAACGACGCTTCGAGGCACGTTGTTCACTCCCGAACGGACAGATATCGCCACACGTACACCGGCACTTGCAAGCTCCGCCGCAATCTCCGCTCCGGAATTGCCTACGCCAACGACTAACACACGCTGGTGTAAGAATGGCGATGGCCTCCTGTAGTCCGAACTGTGGATGAGGTATCCCTCGAAAGATTCCGACCTAAGTTGGCTGGGCACAAGCGGCGACGACATGATGCCGGTTGCTACGACTACGGCGCGCGCCGTAACCCAACCTTCACTCGTCTTGATTCTCCATGTGTCCGCTTGCCGCTCAAGCGCCTGCACCTCTACACCAACCCGCAGGGGCAGACTGAATTGCGCCACGTAGTCTTTGAGATAATCCATGAATTCCCCACGTGAAGGGAAAAGGCTGGTCCCACTTGGGTACGGCATTCCAGGCAACGCGCTCAGGTGCTTGCCGGTGTGCAGGCGGAGACTCTCGTACGTCTTGCTCCACATCCAACCGGGGTAACCGCCCTTCTCAAGAACCACGCTTGCGATACCCCGCTTGCCCAACTGCTGGGCGGCGGCAAGCCCCCCAGGTCCCCCGCCGACAATTGCGACGTCTATGTCTGGCGCGTCGGGTGACGATGCTGCCGGGTTACGTAGCGTTGGCTGCGACAACTAAAGAATCCTCACTCGAAATTCTGACAAGTACACTACTTTGTGTCCCCTATGCCTTCTCTTATGTGTAGCTTCCTCGAACATCAATGCACCCCAAGTCGTTTGTCCAGGATAGCGGCGACCGTGCTCATTTTCAAAGTAGTACACTACTGAAAACCTCAGTGCGTGCAGGCTGATGTATGTTAAGCAAAGCGGGTATGCGGCGAGAAGTGTAACGACGAGGGTGGAATGCGAATCCTTATCACAGGCGGGAACGGACAGCTAGCGTACGACCTCAGGCTCTCACTCTCTCAATATGAAGTACTTGCGCCGCCGCGCCAGGACCTAGACATTTGCAACGCCGGCCGGACCGCTGAGATTGTTCGTTCATTCAGGCCGGATGTGCTCATTAATACCGCTGCCTTTCATCGCGTAGACGACTGTGAGGCACAAGCGGAGACCGCCTTTGCCACGAATGCTCTCGCCGTACGTCATCTCGCCCAACTCTGTGCAGAGCAGAATGCACGATTTGTGCACTTCAGCACAGACTACGTGTTTGGCGGTCAGGCGAAACGCGCTCCACTAACCGAAGACGATCCACCGGCGCCCCTGTCCGTCTATGGGACTTCCAAGCTGGCCGGAGAGTATCTTGCGCAAGTTACGTGGCGGAGAGCGGTGATAGTGCGAACGTGCGGCCTGTACGGCGTTGCGGGCGCCGGCGGCAGAGGAGGCAACTTCGTCCAAACGATGCTTCGCAAGGCCGGAGAGGGGTCGGCGCTCCGGGTCGTTGATGACCAAGTGTGCACGCCTACCTCAACCAGAGACCTGGCTGAGAAAGTAGCGTGGTTGATTGGGCAAGACATTTCAGGCGTCGTCCACATAACCAACGCCGGTTCGTGCACCTGGTACGAATTCGCCAAAACAATCTTTGCGTTAGTGGGCGTCGACGCAGCGCTTTCTCCGACATCGTCGAAGAAGTACGTTACGCCGGCGGCGCGCCCTCCCTACTCCGTATTGGCAAACGAGCGGCTGGCAGCCCTCCATCAGGACGACCTTCGGCCCTGGCAAGATGCGCTTGCCGACCATTTGGCAGCCCTGCGAGCGGGATCGCGAGGGTAGCAACAGCCGGTAACCTCCGAACGGGCTCTCCAGACAGCGACAAACTACCTAGGTTCGTCAATGTCGCCATGTCTGTGACAGAGATAAGTAGCGGCCAAACGCGCGAGCGCCGCGAGTGAATCTACCTAAGAGACTGGGCCGGAAACGCGAACACTTTGAGCCCAGCGCACCGAAATAACGACCTTGCGCTCATCTGTACTCAGTAGTAGCTGTCCTGCTCGCAGGTCAATGTCTTCGACCAAGACTGGCGATCCTGGCAGCAGGCCCTGGCTATGTGCAAAGCGGAGAAGATCGCCGTCGTCTTCACCTTCTTCGGTGATGCGGAGAATCACGACGCTCTCCCCCACCCTTGTTTCTGTCAGCTTTCGTGCGCCTAGCAACCGTTCCTCATCCGGCGACCCTGGAAACGGGTTCCCATGTGGGCACGTTGTCGGCTCTCCAAGACTCTCGAATAGGTAGGTTTCTAATTTAGATGAAAGTGCGTGTTCCAGGCGTTCCGCTTCATCATCGGCATCGGCCCAATCGAACCCCAACGTATCAACCAGTAGCCTCTCAATTAGGTAGTGCCGGCGAATAATCGATTCAGCTATGCTACGCCCTTCAGGCGTCAATTGAAGACCCCAGTCGTGGTCAATGACGGCGAGCCCCTGTCGCTCCATGCGTTGGAAAGCCTGTGTCACCGCCGACGCGGAAACTCCCAGCCGTTCTGCCAGGCGAGATCCAACTACTCGTGACCCCTCGCGAAGCGTCGTGTACACGCGAATCAGATATTCGCCTTGTACTGAACTCATCTCAAATTCTGGTGGATTCTGTGACATTGTCCCCAATCTGACTAGAAACTTCATTCGATTCAGTCTCTACCGGAAATCTTCGAATCCTTCCTCATTGAGATGCAACACCGAGCCGAGAGTCACTCACAAAGCCAAATGCAAAGTGCCTGGAAACGCCCTGACACTCTACCCATTGCAACTCTACCCTATTCTTGGAATGTCAACAGTGTTAAGTGTGAGACTTGTTGGTCGGTGGGAACGAAACACGCTAGATACTACTAATCTTAACAGGAACTCTGCGGATGGCGCTTCCCCGGACCCCTCTCGCGAACCCAGCAAGTCAGTCCTGGCGTGTCTAAAGCCTAGGGAGCCTTCCCAAGGACTCGGTGAACGCCTGAAAGACCATTATTGGAATGGAGAAGAGGCCCAGCATCCAGCCGATGAACAGGCCGTTGCGCAGACTCAACGTCTGCCCACCTTCTTTTAAGGAGAGTGCGAGTGCGATGGGCAAGAAAGAAAAGAACAATCCCCCAATCAAAACGAACAATGCATAGTCCTCACCGGCGGTTCCGATTAGGCGGTCCAAGTTCAGTAGCGGCCGCGTAGGCTGGGTGAACCTATCAAGTTGCGGTACTACATTTAGTAGCAAGACGCCGAGCGACCACAGCCACGTTGTCGAGCCCACCGCGCTGCACATGGCGCCCGCGACAAAGCCGCCGAGAAATCCCAGAGGGTCGCTTTCTTCAATGTGTTGCTCCGGTCGATGCTCAGGAAGTCTTTGGGGGCCTCTCTCGGTATCATTCATTGCATACTCTGTCATGCGCATGACGACATCCTCCCATACCGTTATTGTACCGCCACGGCGGCGCTTGCGTCTAAACAGGTAATGCAGCGAAAGGTGATGGTATACTTATGGGCGGACACAGTCCCACCTTCGCAATACTCACTCCGGGTAGAGTTGTGCAACCTGCTACCAGCACCCTTCTGTTTGCCCTTTTCTCTGCGACAGTTGTTGCTTTACTCCTGACCGACGCCGTGCGACGTACGGCGCTGCGTATGCAATGGTTGGATCAGCCTGGCGTAGGGAGGGTGCACAAGAGGCCGGTTCCACGGATTGGCGGTCTCGCCATCTTTGCGGCATTTGCCGGCATCTTACTTGCAACGGTGTGGCTGCGCGAGGATCTGTCGTTAGACCCGAAGATCCTGGGTCTTCTGCTGGGCGCCGGCTTGATTACGCTCGTCATGTTCATTGATGACGTTCGCGGCCTACCACCCCTTCCCAAATTCATCGCGCAGGTTGCCGCGGCCGGTATAGCTGTCTTTTTCGGGATTTTCATTGAATTCGTCCGCGATCCATTCGGTGGAAACATCTCCTTCTTGAGTGGCATTGCTACCTACATGGACGGCCACATTTTCTTTCCTTATTGGCTGTCGGTGTTCATCACGCTCTTTTGGATTGTAGGCATGATGAATGCTATAAATTTCGTAGACGGCTATGACGGACTGGCCGGAGGGCTCTCGTTCATTGGGGCGGGAGTGCTCTTTTTCCTCAGTATGTCGTTGCAGCAATTCAGCTTAGCGTTTCTGCCGCTCATCCTCGCCGGAGCGATCCTCGGCTTTCTTCCCTTCAATGTCTATCGTGCGCGCATCATCATGGGCGACAGCGGGGCCCATTTCCTCGGTTTCGCCCTAGGCACTATAGCCATCATTGGTGGAGCAAAACTAGCCACGACATTACTGATCTTTGGGGTACCCGCCATTGACGTGGCGTGGTCTATTATTCGCCGTACATTGCGAGGCGGCCGCTTCTACCAACGGGATACGAGCCACTTGCATCATCGCCTGTCGGAACTAGGGCTGCCTCCCCTTGGCATTGCGCTCGTCTACTGGTCGCTGGCGGCCGCTTTTGGCGCGATAGCGTTATTGCTGCCCACGCCGCTGCAGAAGATCTACGCGTTGGGCATTCTTGGTGTCATCGTTGCTGCTTTGCTCATAGTTCTTGCGCGCAGTGGCAAGTCCAAATAGCCGCCATAACTCCGCTTACAAGGAGAATGTATGCGCTACCGCGTTCTCATCACCGATTACGTTTGGCCCGCGCTGGACAGAGAGCGAACAGTCCTCGAGCCGCTTGGCGTCGAGTTGGTCCCATCACCAAGTGGTGATGAAGAGACTTTGGTACAACTTGCCGCTGGCGTTGACGGCATCATGACGTGTTTTGCCTCCGTCACACCTGCAGTCGTGCGCGCTACAGATCAGCTCAGAGTCATAGCGCGGTACGGCATCGGCGTAGACAACATTGCTGTGGACGTAGCCACGGGCCGCGACGTAGTAGTAACGAATGTGCCGGACTACTGTGTGGAGGAAGTAGCAGAACACACGCTTGCCCTCCTCTTCGCCTGCGCCCGGCGACTAACCCGCTACGATAGAGCGGTGCGCGCAGAGAATTGGAATAGCAAAGTGGGCATGCCGCTCTTCCGCATCCATGGCAAGACATTGGGTATTGTCGGCTTTGGACAGACCGGCCGCCGGGTGGCGGCCAAAGCGCACGCTCTGGGACTGCGGGTGCTTGCGTACAGCCCTCATTTGACGTCTGGGGATGCCCAACGAGCAGGCTGCCGCGCAGTCAGCTTGCCAGACTTGCTGAAAGAGTGTGACTTTGTCAGCTTGCATCTTCCTCTCACACCTGAAACCACGCTCATGTTCGATCGGGAGCGATTCCGCCTCATGAAACCTGGCGCGATCTTCATCAATACCTCCCGCGGCGGCTTGGTCGAGAGTGCTGCCTTGGCAGAGGCGCTTGGTGCCGGGCACATTGCCGCTGCCGGAGTCGACGTGCTTCCCCAGGAACCGCCTGACCCGAGCGACCCGCTCCTCAAACAGGAGAACCTGATCGTCTCTCCCCACGTCGCCTTCTATAGTGAGGAGTCGCTTGCGGCTCTGCAGACGCGCACAGCCCAGGCAGTCGCCCAGGTACTGCAAGCGAATATGCCGGAAAGTGTCGTCAATCCGGAGGTCTTGGCGCGCGTAACGCTACAACAATCTGCAAGCGATTAGTTGCTGAGACGGAAAGAGTAGGCCTATGTTTGACTTGTCGGGACAAGTAGCCATAGTGACGGGGGGCGCATTGGGAATCGGTGGCGCTACCGCGCGACGGCTGGCCGCCGACGGCGGAAAGGTCCTCATTGCTGACATCAACGAGGAAGCGGCAAGGGAGAATGCCTCCGGCATTCGTGAGGCGGGCGGTGAGGCTGAAGTTGTGTTGGCAGATGTGGGTGACCACGCCGACATCGTCAAAACCATCGACAGGGCCGTGGAGCATTGGGGACGGGTGGATATTCTTGTGAATAACGCGTACTCCCCGACGTCGGCCCAAGACACGAGCATTCTCGAGACGACAGAAGAAGCCTGGGATTCCGGCTTAGCGGTAATGGCCAAAGCCCTCTTCCTCGCCAGCAAGTACGCAGTTCCGCACATTGAGAAGAATGGGGGCGGCAACATCATCAATATCTCGTCCGTGCATGGCCTCTTACAATCGCCCGGCTTTCTCGTCTACGAAGCGAGCAAGAGTGCAGTGATCGGCATGACACGTCAGATGGCAATTGATCTCGGCCCGCGTGGCATTCGCGTGAACGCTATCTGCCCGGGCCACATTGTCACCGAGAATATCCAGGCCCGCATGTGGGAGGACAATCCAAGCGGCTACGCGTTCTTTGAAGAGCAGTACCCCCTGCGGCGCTGCGGGAAGCCGGAGGAAATTGCCAGCGCAATCGCGTTCCTCTGCTCGGCACAGGCGAGTTTCATTACGGGTCACGCCCTGGTAGTTGACGGTGGTCTCAGCATTCAGTTGCAGGAGAATCTCGGTGTTCGCCTCGCACACTACATGCAAGAGAATCCAGACACCCAACTCCCTTACTGATGCTCGTGTCATGGGTCGCGAGAAGGAGTGAGAAGGCCCGGGAGAGGCTCGGCATGGGAGTGCCGCGCCTAATGTTAGCGCGTACCTTGTTTTCTTGAATTCGCTCGAACATCCGCTTGCCCTTACATTTAGAGTATTCAAGCGTTGAACGGCGCGTGACGTAGACACGAGCCCAACACGTTCTCCCGCTTACGCGTGCCGGGTATCCAGCCTTACTTCTGAAGGCTGCGATAGAGGGCTTGGCTGCAATTGTTACGGGGAGAGTGACGTTGAACGCCGGAGAGCACAGTAAGCCCAAAGAGATTCCACGTAGGAGCAACGATAACGTGACCGCACCACCTCGGATCGGCATTCTTGGCATCGGTCAGCGCGGATTGCAACACCTGGCAGCGCTTTGGCGTTTGCAGGAAGAGGGAGTGGCTCAGGTCGCCGCGCTCGGGGACATGCACGAACCCAATCTGGTGGAAGAGAAGATCCGCCGTCATGTTCCTGATTATCGACAGGAGAGTGTCCGCCGCTACACTTCCTTAGACACGCTCCAGGCAGCAGAGGAACTAGAGGCGCTCTACGTGTGCATTCCACCTAACCGCCACAACGGCGAGGTGGTGTGCGCCGCGGAACGGGGCCTCAACCTCTTTGTGGAAAAGCCCATGAGTCTCGACCTCCAAGAAGCGCACGCCATGGATGTTGCCATTGAACGCAACAACGTCATTGCTGCAGTTGGCTTTCAGGAGCGCTACGATGCCTGGCATGCCGCAATGCACGAGTATCTGCGAGGCAAGCGCATCGTCATGGCAACCATGGTTCACACGGGAAGCGTGGAAAGCCATAACGCGAAGCACACACCGACCGAAGACCTTGGCGGACCGGCGAGCCGGGTTTGGACTGCCTTTCAAGATTGGTCCGGCAGTTCGGTCGTCGAAGCCGGCATTCACCAGACTGATTTGATGCGTTACTGGTGCGGTGAGATTGACAGCGTACAAGCTCATTACGTGCCACGGGACTCCGCACTTGCCGCTATTGAAGGCGACAATCCGACAGCCTATAGCGTGACGTACACATTTGCCAATGGGGCTGTGGGACACCTAATTATGTCGCGTTTGGCCCGAGTCTTCTATCAGGAAAGCTACATGCACGTGCTGTGGGACCACGGCCATCTGAGCCTGGAGCCCCAAGGACCGGTCGCCTACTTTCATGACGGAGCGTACACTCCTCGCACGCCGCCATCAGCCGAAGTACTGCGGCATCGATTGCCCGCAGGCAATCGCGGCGACGCCACGCTTGAAGCCAACCGCGCATTCGTTAGAGCGGTAGCGCAGGGCGACCCGTCATACATTCGCAGTCCCTTTAGCGATGCGATGTACAGTCTGGCTGCCGTGCTCGGCGCAAATGTCTCAGCCGGTCGAGACGGAGCTTCAGTTTCCATACAAGACCTACTGACACGCGCTCGCTGAGGAACGGGTTCAATGATCCAATTAATCAACCTCGCTTGTAGACAAATTAAAAAGATTGTGAAATAATGCACATGCGCGCGGAGGCTTTGAGGCGGACATCGGCGTATGCTATACTTGCTTGACGCAAGAGGAAGGACAATGCCGCCCCAGCCCAAGAAGCGCATCGAGATAGGGCCGCTGCGAGCGGGAATGTTCGCGCTCCAATTCGGCTTTGTAGTGGGCGCATTTGTGCTCGGTGGTGTTTGGGCCGGCAACTATCTTGACGAACGGTTCGGCACGGGTCCGTTGCTGGTTCTCGTAGGTATGTTAATCGGGTTATTGTTGAGCTTTGGTACGCTCTACCAGCTCTTTCGATTGCAGGTGTAGGGAGCACTATGGATTTCCTGGAAATCATTGGCTTCAAAGGACTGCACATTTCGCTGGCTGCGGAACCCCTGTTTCACATAGGCCCTATTACAATCACCAACACCATCTTTACCGCCTGGATCGTCATGGCGCTGCTGGTGATTGCCTCCATCCTTGCCACGCGTAACATGCAATTGGTCCCGAGCGGCCTACAGAATTTTGCCGAAGCCATTGTCGGCATGCTCTACGAAATTGTTGAGGGCGTCGTCGGTGCCCGCGCCCGCATCGTATTTCCTATCATTGCGACGTTCTTCATCTACATTGTTGTTGCGAACTGGATGGGACTCTTGCCAGGCTTCAACAGCATTGGCGTTTGGGGAGACGACGGCAAGGGGCACGAGATTTTCATACCGATCTTTCGAGCTGCCAACAGCGACCTCAATATGACAATCGGTATGGCGTTGATCGCTTTCATTCTCATCCACTCCGCGGGACTAATCGTTCACAAGCCACTGGGATACCTAAAGCACCTGGCAGGCCCCCTGCCAATACTGATCCTGATAAACATTGCGATCGAATCTTTTGTGCCGGTGTCGCTCTCAGTCCGTCTTTTTGGCAATATCTTTGCTGGAGAAGTCTTGCTCTTGGTGATGCGCATACCGTTGGTAGGAGCCGCTTTCATGGTCTTGGAGGTTCTCTTCGGACTAATCCAAGCGCTCATCTTCACCATGCTCACACTAATCTTCCTTGGACTGGCCATGAGCGGTGAACATGAACACGAGGAAGCGCATTCCTAGGGTTTTGTCACGCGTAAGAGCAGTTAGGTTTATCGTACCGAACTAGTAGTGGTAAGAGTAAGGAGAAGAGGAATCCATGGATCCGGAAACTGCTGCAAAGTTGGCTGCGGGTATCGCAATGGGCGTCGGAGCTATTGGTCCGGGCTTGGGCATCGGAATTGCGGTGCGCGGCGCTATGGAGGCAATTGGTCGCAATCCAGAAGCCGCGAATGACGTTCGCAACACCCTTATCATTGGTGCGGGCCTCGCCGAGGCGATTGCAATCTACTCGTTGCTAACGGCGATCCTGCTTATTTTCCTAGGGTAAGGCATTCGAGAATCGCACTGCCGATTCTAGATAGACTCGAGATACATCAGGCAAAAGGGAGAAGGTACCGCTATGGGCGAGCTTGGGATCAACCCGTTCTATCTCGCCTTCCAGATCATCAACTTTCTGCTTCTCGTCTTTCTGCTGCACCGTCTGCTTTACCGCCCCGTGCTAAACATGCTCGATCAGCGGAAGGAGCGTATCCGCGAGGGCCAAGAGGCAGCGGAACGTGCGCGCAGTGAGGCAGAGAATCTCCGCGAAGAGTATGAGCGCCAGCTTGAAGAGTCGCGCGCTCATGCGCGCAAGATCATCGATGACGCGACGGCGGCGGCTGAGCGCTTACGCGATGAAAGCGTCGCCAATGCTCAGCAGGAAGCGCAGCGCATTCTGGAGAGAGGCCAAGAAGAACTCCGTGCTGAAATTGGGCACGCTCGCCGTGAATTGCGCCAAGAGGTTGCGTCGCTCTCTGTCGCTGTGGCCGGAAAGCTCATTCAAGAGAGTTTCGATTCAGAGAAGGACCGCCAACTCACGGCCCGCCTCGTTGCAGATTTGGAAGAGTCGTCGTGAGCAGCGCTACCAATGTCCGCCGCTACAGCCGCGGTGTGCTGGACTTCGCGCGAAAGACGAATACCCTCGACCAATGGCGGCGTGACATGACGGCTCTCCTGGCGATTGGCGAGGACCGCACCATACGGCACTTCTTGGAAGACCCGCGCCTGTCTTTGGGGGAGCGGATGGATGCTGTGCAACGTTCAATTGGCGGCCATCTGTCTGCCGCCGGTCAGGAGCTGTTGAGAATTCTCATTGAGGATCGCGCGGTGCGCAGTCTATCGCAGCTAGCTCGACAGGTGTTGCGAGAAGCGGACCGAATTGAAGGAATAGCGCGCGTACACGTGACCAGCGCGGCACCACTGACGGAGGACTTGCGACAGCAACTCAAGAATTCGCTGGGCAGAGATGGCCGCAGCGTGCATTTGGAGGAAACAGTAGATCCCGCCATTGTTGGCGGACTTATACTACGCGAAGAAGACCGCCTGCAAGACCTTAGCGTCCGAGCGTCGCTAAGGGCGATGGAAGAGCAACTGGCGCGTGTAATCTAGCGCGCTCGGAAAGGAGAGAGGGCCTCTTGAGCATCAAGTCTGAGGATATTGCCTCCGCACTTCGCCAACAGATTGAAGCGTTCGATCGCCCGAGCGAGGCGGTTGACGTCGGCACCGTGGTTGAAGCGGGAGACGGCATTGCTCGTATCTTCGGCCTTTCCGGAGTTATGAGCAGTGAAATCTTGGAGTTCTCCAACGGAGTCTTTGGTCTCGCATTGAATTTGGAAGAAGACACCGTCGGTGCGGTCATCATGGGCCCTTACGAGGAGATCAAAGAGGGTGACGAGGTGCGAGGCACCGGACGCGTTATGTCCGTCCCTATCGGACCTGAACTCGCCGGACGGGTGGTCAATTCGCTAGGTCAACCCGTGGACGGCAAAGGGCCGATCAATACGACAGAGACAAGCGTGATTGAAAAAGTGGCCCCCGGTGTCGTCACGCGAAAAAGCGTGAATGTCCCGTTGCAGACTGGAATCAAGGCCATCGACTCAATGATTCCCATTGGCCGCGGCCAGCGCGAACTTATCATCGGCGACCGTCAGACCGGAAAGACGGCGATTGCGCTGGATACAATCATTAACCAAAAGGGCAAGGATGTAGTCTGCATTTATGTCGCCATCGGTCAGAAAGAGTCAGACATCGCCAACGTCATGACGATTCTCGACCGCAACGGCGCAATGGACCACACCATCATTGTAGCCGCAGGGGCGTCCGATCCCGCGGCTCTGCTCTATCTCTCTCCATTCGCCGGGTGCACTATGGGCGAGTATTTCCGAGATAGAGGCCAGGACGCCCTGGTCATCTACGACGACCTCAGCAAGCATGCCTGGGCATATCGACAGGTATCCCTGTTGCTGCGCCGCCCACCCGGCCGTGAGGCCTATCCCGGCGACGTCTTCTATCTCCACTCGCGCTTACTGGAACGGGCTTCCTGTCTCAATGAAGACCATGGCGGCGGCACGCTGACCGCACTACCCATCATCGAGACTCAAGCCGGGGACGTATCTGCGTACATCCCCACAAATGTGATTTCGATTACGGATGGGCAGATATACCTTGAGCCGGACCTCTTCTATGCCGGCCAGCGGCCGGCCGTGAATGCCGGTATCTCGGTTTCACGCGTCGGTGGAGATGCGCAGATCAAGGCGATGAAACAGGTGGCCGGAAGGCTGCGCTTGGACATGGCGCAGTACCGTGAACTCGCCGCTTTCGCGCAAATCGGCTCGGACCTCGACCGTGTTACACGGCAGCAACTCGAACGTGGACAACGGGCGATGGAAATTTTGAAACAGCCTCAGTACGTCCCACTGTCTGTTGAAAACCAGGTAATCAGCATTTTTGCCCTGAATGCCGGTGAGTTGGACGACGTTGCTGTAAATGACATCGACCGCTTTGTCACCGAATTGCTGCAACATATCTCTGCCAGCCACCGCGAGGTAGCGGATGAGATAAGGGAATCCCAAGCCCTCCCTGAAGAGGTTGAAGAGAAATTGACGGCAGCAATCAGTCAATTCAAGCAGGATGTTTTCCAGCCTTCCGTGCAGTCAGGAGCAGCGTAAGTGCCGAGCATCCGTCAACTGCGGCGGCGCATTCGAGGCGTTCAGAATACGCGTCAGATTACGCGCGCGATGGAGCTCGTGGCGTCGAGCAGGCTGCGGCGTGCGCAAGAGAGGGTACTCGCCTCGCGGCCCTATGCGGAGCGAATTCGATCGGTCATCGACAACCTCGCCGCGGTAAGCGGGGCGCAGGAACTCCACCCATTACTTCAAGTTCGCCCCGTTTCCCACGCTGCATTGATTCTCTTTACCACCAGCCGGGGATTGTGCGGCAGTCTCAATTCCAATATGGTCCGCTCGGTGGTGCGCTTTATCCTCGATCGCGGCGTTTCCGTTGACATTATCGCTGTGGGGACTAAAGGCCCGGCTTTGCTAAGATCTGTGGGTCTCAGTAACGCGGTGTCCGCCCAATATCAAGACTTGGGCAACTATCCCAACTTGGCGGACATTCTGCCGATGTCCCGCAGCACAATCGAAGGCTTCACGAGCAAGAAGTATGACGAAGTCTATGTAGGTTTTTCCCAATTCGTAAACTTGATGCGGCAGGAGCCGACCTTGGCACGCATTCTGCCAATCACCCCTGAGGAGCTCGATCCCAGCGAGATCAGTGCATTCCATCAGGTGGACTACATCTATGAGCCAAGTCCTGACGACGTACTCTCTACGCTCTTGCCTCGGTTCATCGAGGCCCAGATCTACCGTGCGCTCCTGGAGAACATTGCAAGCGAGCACAGCGCGCGTATGATCGCGATGCGCAACGCTACCGAAAATGCGGAGGAAATCCTGCAGGACCTGACGCTCACCTATAACAAGGTACGTCAGACCGCGATCACGAACGAGGTCATAGAAATTGCGACGGCAGCGAAAGCCATTGCCGGCGTATAGGATTGAACCAAGATACTAGAGATATCCAGACTGAGGAGCGAGCATCCATGGCAGTAGAAGCGCAAGCCAATGCAAAAGGCCGCGTTGTCCAGGTACTTGGGCCGGTAGTTGACGTAGAGTTTCCAACGGACAACCTCCCCACCATCCACAATGCGATCGAACTGCAGACACCGGATGGCAGTCGGCTCGTGCTGGAAGTGGAACAGCACCTCGGCAATGACTGGGTTCGCTGTGTTGCCATGGGTCCCACGGAAGGTCTCCGCCGCGGTGTGGAAGTCATTGACACCGGAGCGCCGATTCAGGTGCCGGTCGGCGAACAGACACTGGGACGCATCTTCAACGTCATCGGCGAAGTGGTAGACGGCGGCGATCCGGTTGAAACTACGGATACCTACCCAATTCACCGCAGTTCGCCCGACCTCGAAGAGCAGAGCATCGAGGCTGAGATTTTCGAGACCGGCTTGAAAGTGGTTGACTTGGTCTGCCCCTTCCGTCGGGGCGGCAAGATCGCGGTCTTTGGCGGCGCCGGTGTCGGCAAAACGGTCATCATCATGGAATTGATCCGCAACGCCGCTGCCGAGCACCAAGGCTACTCAGTGTTCTGCGGAGTTGGCGAGCGCACGCGCGAAGGCAACGACCTTTGGAACGAAATGCGCGAAGCTGGGGTGCTGGATAAGACGGTGATGGTATTCGGCCAGATGAACGAGCCCCCGGGCGCGCGCCTGCGCGTCGGCTTGACCGGCCTTACCGTTGCCGAGTATTTCCGCGATAGCCAGGGCTTGGACTTGCTGCTTTTCATCGACAACATCTTCCGTTTTACGCAAGCGGGCTCGGAAGTCTCCGCTATGCTGGGACGCATGCCTTCGGCGGTGGGATACCAACCAACGTTGGCGACGGAGATGGGTCAGCTCCAAGAGCGCATTACCTCAACCAAACGGGGCGCCATTACCAGCCTGCAAGCGGTGTACGTGCCGGCTGACGACTATACGGACCCGGCGCCGGTTACGACCTTCGCCCACCTGGACGCCTCTATCCGCCTTGAGCGTGCTATATCCGAGCGCGGCATTTACCCCGCCATCGATCCCCTCGGCTCCACGTCGCGGGTGCTCGACCCGACGGTGGTTGGCGAAGAACACTACCAAGTGGCACGCCAGGTACAGCAAGTGCTGCAGCGCTACCAGGACTTGCAGGACATCATTGCAATTCTCGGCGTTGAGGAGCTCTCCGAAGAAGACAAGCTCACCGTGGCGCGGGCACGCCGCATGGAGCGATTCTTGTCACAGCCAATGTTCGTGGCAGAAGCCTTCACAGGCATGCCGGGCAAGTACGTGACGATTGCAGAGACTGTGCGGGGCTTCAAGGAAATTTTGGAGGGCAAGCATGACGACTTACCCGAGCAAGCCTTCTATATGACTGGTACCATTGACGAAGCAGTTGAAAACGCTGAACAGATGCAGCAAGAGTCCTAGTCATGGCATCGCTTCGCATTGAGATCATAACCGCCGAGCGTGTAGTTCTCACGGCGGAGGCAGTTGCTTCCGTGCGGGCTCCGGCATCGGAAGGCGTGGTAGGAATCTTGCCGCGCCACGCGCCGCTTATGACTGCCTTGGCCCCTGGTGAACTCATAATGCGCAAGGGTGAGGAGGAAGAATCCTTCTTTGTAACGGGAGGATTCTTGGAAGTACGGGACAATCGGGTAGCAGTCCTGGCAGATGCCTCTGAACGTGCCGAAGAGATTGATGTCGAACGCGCAGAAGAGGCGCGTCAGCGCGCCGAAGAAGCCCTCAGCGAAAAGCGTGAAGGTGCGGAACTCGCAGCCGCTGAGGCAGCCATGCGGCGTGCGCTAATTCGTCTGCGTATAGCGCAACAAGCGCGACGCAGGCGCGGTTCTTCTCAGGCGCGATGAACACTGCAGAGGAAATTCGGAAGCGGTATCGCGACGTAATCTCGCAGCAGTTTGAACGACGGTTCGGCCGGGCCCCGCAGATTACCTACTTTTCATTCTGATCCCATTTCTGTCGCTTTCCTACCGGCGGCCCTTCTTAGCAGCTAAACGGTTCTTGGTGCGTGTGGTCTTCCTCAGGAGCAGCCCTGAATGACAGCACTGAAGCAACGAACGCAAGCCGATACTGCCGTCGTCTCTGGCGGAAATCGCTTGTACGGCGAGGTGCGGGCCCGAGGTTCGAAGAACTGCGCGTTGCCTCTCATGGCAGCAGCCTTGCTTACGAATGAAACGTGCGTTCTGCACAATCCACCTTTCATTCGCGATATCGAGGCAATGGCCAATCTGCTCACCAGCTTGGGCGCCCGTGTGGAGGTGGACACGAACCGGCGGACTATTGCAATTACAGCAGAGACGATTTCATCGACGCGCACGCCCACGGAAATAGCCACGAGTTTTCGCGCTTCTTTTCTGGTGACCGGACCGCTGCTGACACGTGTCGGTGAAGTGTCCTCCGTGCATCCCGGCGGCTGCAAGATCGGAGAGCGGCCCGTAAACGTGGACTTGCTTGGCTTCGAGGCAATGGGCGCCACAGTGGAGAGCCAAGACCAGGACTATCGCCTGTCCGCCAGACGACTTAGCGGTGCTCGGCTCTACCTGGACTATCCCAGCCATACCGGCACTGAGAATCTCATGCTTGCCGCCGCATTGGCGAAGGGTACGAGCGTGATTCGGCATGCCTCCTCAGAACCGGAGGTGGTGGCACTGGCCGATTGCCTCAATCAAATGGGAGCGCGCGTCCACGGCGCAGGCACCAATACGATTGAGATTGAGGGAGTAGAGAGTCTCCACGGCGCGGAATGGGACGTGATACCGGACAGACATGAGGCAGGGACATTTGCGTTCGCCAGCGCTATCACCGGTGGTGACGTGACTATTCACAACACGAATTACGATCATATGGAACCCCTGCTCTATAAACTTTCCCAATGCGGTGTTACCATACAGGGAACGCTTGATCCCATTAGGGTGTCGGCGAGCTACCCTCTGCGAGCCGTGGAAGTGCAGGCAATTCACTTTCCCGGCTTTCCCACAGACTTACAGCCACAGATTTGTGCCTTGCTTACGCAAGCAACCGGGGAGAGCGTAATTCACGAGCGCGTATTTGAGGCGCGCTTTAACTACGTGGAAGAGTTGCGCAAGATGGGAGCCGATATTCGGGTATCCGGCGAGAAAGCATACATTCACGGGCCCACACTCTTGCAGGCAGCCTCGGTGCGCGCACTCGATATCCGTTCAGGTGTCGCCCTCTTGCTTGCGGCCCTTGCTGCTGAGGGCACAACACGCGTGACGGACATGCATCACGTGTTTCGGGGGTATGAGTCACTGCCGGAGGACTTGATAGCTCTCGGCGCGCACGTCGCAATGGAATAGCAAGCTAGATGTTTGGTGCACAGCAAATCGGCATCGATCTGGGAACTGCCAACGTGCTGGTATACGTACCGGGACGGGGCATCACCATTAATGGCCCTTCAGTCGTTGCCGTATCCACGGAAGACAATCGCGTAGAGACTATTGGCGACGAGGCACGCCAAATGATTGGTAGGGCGCCGAGTAATATTGCCGTTGTCCGACCGATGCGCGAAGGTGTGATCGCTGATTACGTGGTGACCCAAGAGATGATACGCCATCTAATTCGGCGGGTCTGCGGTCGTGTACGCTTCTTCAAGCCAGACGTGATGGTCTCTGTGCCAACCGGAATTACCAGCGTCGAGCGGCGCGCCGTGCATGATGCAGTCGTCTCGGCCGGCGCCGGCAATGCCTATCTGATCGAGGAGCCGCTTGCCGCGGCGCTCGGCGCCAATGTGCCCATATCCTCCGCCAGCGGCAGCATGGTAATCAACATAGGCGGTGGCACTACTGAAGTAGCCGTTCTCTCACTCAACGCGATTGTAGTTTGCCAATCGGTACGGGTGGGCGGACGGCGCATCGACTCGACAATTCTCAATTATGTCAAGAGACACTATAACCTCTTGATCGGTGAAGGTACCGCTGAAGAGGTAAAGATTGCCGTAGGCAGTGCACTTCCCTTGGACCAGCCGATTTCACTTGAAGTGCGCGGCAGAGATCAGGTAGCAGGCCTGCCAAGAACCATTACTATCACATCAGATGAGATAACTGAAGCGATTCAAGAGACCATCGGCATAATCGTTAAGTGCGCTCGTGACGTTCTGGAAAAGACACCGCCGGAACTTGCTTCAGATATTATCGATCGAGGCATTGTGATGACAGGCGGCGGTTCCCTGCTTCGCAATCTAGACGGGCTCCTCACGCAGGAAACCGGCATTGCGTGCTATCTTGCCGACACTCCCCTCATCAGTGTCGCGCTGGGCACCGGGGTGGCGATGCAGTACTTTGACACGCTAAAGCGCAGCCTGGTCAGTTTTCGCTAGGGTCACTTCAACGTGCCGGCGGTCGCTCACGATGGAGTGTGCGGTTTGGGAATTGCCGCGAGATACAAGGTAGTGCTCTCAGAATCCTCGCCAGGTGCTTTTGGCGTCTGAATTGCTTCAGCCAACCGTCGGTTGCCCTCCGCGCCCGCACATCCCACCACACCTCATCACTAATCCGCACATCTGATTGCATCGAGCGCAGCAGGCTCAATGCGGCGACTGCAGCAGGCATTTCGCTACCTCTGCTCAGCCTTTGCACGTAGTCTGTATTTGCTTTCAGTTGTTTCACCGCTACCTATACTTTTACCCCGGGCCAAGACGGAGAGAAGTGCTATAATGGCTGTAGCAAATCCGTTATTCACTACAGGCACTAGAGACGTCCTCGCAACGCTTTTGACCCCCTGAAAGACCGTCCGCGCTAGTCTGCGTGTTGCCTAGGAGAGTGAGCATGGCAGGACATTCAAAATGGGCGCAAATCAAGCGCCAAAAGGCAGCCAACGACGCAAAACGAGGGCAGCTCTATACGAAATTGGGTCGCGAAATCACGGTGGCCGCCCGAGATGGCGGCGGCGATCCGGAGACGAACTTTCGCTTGCGCCTGGCTATTCAGCGGGCGAAAGACGCCAATATGCCCGCTGATACCATCGAGCGCGCCGTCAAGCGTGGCAGCGGCGAGCTCGAAGACGCCGCTCGGCTGGAGGATATCAACTATGAGGGTTATGGGCCGGGAGGCGCGGCTTTCTTCATCGAGGCGCTGACGGACAATCGAAACCGCACAGTTGCAGAGCTCCGCAACGTGCTGGCACGTGGGGGTGGCAATCTGGGCGAATCCGGTAGTGTGGCGTGGATGTTCGACACCCGAGGACAGATCATCATCGAACTCAACGGCAGCGACCCGGACGAGGCTATGCTGGAGTCTATTGAACTGGGCGCGGAAGACGTGCAGGAAGAAGAAGGCACGCTGGTTGTGATTACCCTCATCGAGCAACTTGAAGCCGTGCGCCGAGGCATGGAAGAGGGTGGTTACACGGTGGATAGTGCTGAGTTAACTCGCGTTCCTAAGACCATGTCGGAACCGGAAACCGACAAGGCTACCCAGTCTATGCGGCTTATCGAGCAGGTGGAAGACCTCGACGACGTCCAGAAGGTCTACACAAATCTTGAGTTGACCGACGAATTGATGGTCGCGTTCTCAACGAATTCGGCGTTATCAGGTTAGGATGACCTCATGCGCATCCTTGGCATCGATCCGGGCACTGCCCGTCTCGGCTACGGCGTTATCGAAGATTCGCCACAACCTTCCCTTGTTACATTTGGTTGCATCACGACGCCTGCCAAAGACAGCCAACCCAAGCGTCTCCTTTCAATCTATCGACAGCTCGGAGAGGTCATTGAATCCGCCGCACCCGATGAGGTTGCTGTGGAGCGACTCTTCTTCAATCAGAACGTAACGACCGCCTTTGCCGTTGGTGAAGCCAGGGGAGTTGTGCTCTTGCGCGCCGCCGAAGCCGGCTGTCCCGTCAGCGACTATTCGCCGCTTCAGATCAAGCAAACGCTCGTGGGGTATGGCAGGGCTGACAAGCGCCAGGTGCAAACGATGGTGTCCATCGCGCTCGCACTCCAGAAACCTCCCACACCCGACGACGCAGCCGACGCTCTTGCCGTAGCAATCTGCCACGCCCACATGCGCTCCGCGCAGCAACTCCTTGCACAAACATGATTGCCTTTATCCGGGGAGAACTCGTAAGCAGCGACCTGGAGTCCGTAACTATTCAGGTCGGCGGTTCTGACACAGTCGGCGGCATTGGCTTGCGCGTCGTCGTGCCTGCCAACGTTGTGCAAGAACTCGGCGCAGTTGGCAGTACCGTCAAGCTTGCGACGAGGCTGCTTGTTCGCGACGACCGGCTAGAACTCTTTGGCTTTACCTCAGAACAGCAAGCAGCTCTCTTCGACCAAGTACAGACCGTGAACGGTGTGGGGCCGAGACTCGCGCTAGCCATCCTCTCGACGTTCGCTCCTGAGCAATTTGTAACTGCGATTGAAAGCGAGGACCTGCGGCAGCTCACACTCGTGAGCGGTCTAGGCAAGCGGACCGCCAGTCGTATCGTCCTTGAACTACGCGGGAAGTTGGCGGCGTCACATGAAACCACAGGCGCCCCCGATGAAACCGCCGATGCGCTGGCGGCGCTGGGATACTCGACCGCAGAGATCGCTCATGCGCTCGCGCAACCGGAGGTGCAAGCAGCCGCGTCGGTCGAATTGCGTGTTGGAGCCGCGCTGCGCCATCTTGGGGCCTAAATCAGTATTGGCAAGGTACCTCTCGCACCCTACAATGCCATCGAACCAAGCTCTTTGAGAGGTCAAGCGCAGACGTTGAAGTGCACGACTTACAGTGCGAGCGAATCCGAGTTCATTTGCAAGGAATGAGCACATGACCGACACACGCGTCGTTGCGCCGCAAGAGGAGCCGGAAGACCTCCAAGTTGCGCAGTCGCTGCGTCCGCGCTCCCTGGAAGAGTGCATCGGCCAGGAAAAAGTGCGGGAGCACTTGCGTATTGCCATCACTGCCGCGAAACAGCGGCAGGAGCCGCTTGATCATACTCTTTTCCATGGCCCGCCTGGGCTGGGCAAGACAACGTTTGCAAACGTGTTGGCTACCGAAATGGGCGTCAACATCAGAGTCACCGCCGGGCCGGCCATCGAGCGTGCGGGAGACCTGGCAGCAATCCTTTCTAACGTACGTTCGCATGACATCCTCTTCATTGACGAAGTGCATCGCCTCCATCGTGCCGTGGAAGAGATACTCTATCCGGCGATGGAGGACTTTGCTTTAGATATTGTCATGGGCAAAGGCATGGCGGCGCGCAGTATACGTCTCTCGCTACCCCAATTCACGCTCATAGGAGCAACCACCCGGCTTGCCCTGGTCAGTTCCCCTCTGCGGGACCGCTTCGGTGCACACTTCCACATGGAGTACTATGACATTGACGCCATGCGAAAAATCGTCCACCGTTCAGCCGGAATCTTGGGTGTGGTAATTGACAAAGCAGGAATAAATGAAATCGCCCAGCGATCGCGCGGCACGCCGCGCATAACCAATCGACTGCTGCGTCGCATCCGAGACTGGGCGCAGGTGAAAGGCGACGGACGTATCACCTCCTCCCTGGCTGAAGACTGCTTGGAAAGCCTGGAGATCGATGGACTAGGGCTGGACGCGGTGGATCGGACGATTCTCATGACAATTCTCGAGAAGTTTGGCGGCGGGCCGGTCGGTATCGACACTCTAGCGGCAGCAATTGGCGATGAAGCGCAGACCATCGAGGATGTCTACGAACCGTATCTGATGCAACTTGGCTTCCTGGCCAAAACGCCACGTGGACGAGTGGTGCTCTCCGCGGCATACGAGCACTTGGGGCTTGACGCCGGTGAAGCCGCTGACAAAGATCAGCCCCGCCTCTTCGATTAGATTACGGATTCACGACTTATGAACCGTACGCCCGCTATTCCCTTCCGTACGGCGCGCGACTCGCTGCGGTGGATAGGCTGGGATGTTGTTCGTCGGCTCCTCCCATTCGCGATTGTGGCTCTTGTTTGGGCCTATGCCCTGGCAGGTGGGGCCGAAACGCTAAAGCTCTCCTGGCGCATTACCGGCCTAGACGTCGCACTCATCCTGGGCACTGGCATTCCGGCATTTGCTGCCTGTACGCTGTTCCGCGCGCGCTATTGGCCAATCCACAGCTTGGCGTCCCGCCGCGCCCACGCCATCGAGGATGGATACTTCCTCTTCTTTAATGCGCCTGCCGAGGAACTCTTCTTTCGGGGCATGCTGCAGTCGTGGGCGATGAGTATAGGATTCTTGCCTGCGGCGGTGGGTTTCATCGGCGTTGCCGTAATATTCGGCTTCATTCACCGTATAGCCGGATTCCCGCTGCCGTTCCTGCTGCTTGCTACTGCAGGAGGTGTCTTGTTCGGACTCCTTTTCTTGGTGTCTGGCACGATTCTTACACCCATAATCGTCCACTTCATTGCCGATCTTGCGCTCTTCAATTTAGGACCTACCGTTCTCACCCGACTTGGCAAGATTCCGTATCGTGTAGTCAGGGCACGGTCTGGTTGACAGTGCATTGCGCCGTTCTTAGACTGAGGATGAATAGAGCTTACATTGCGCTCCTACCTTTGAAACAGGGGACAGGCAGACTGACAAATGTGAATATGATTGACACGTTCATGCCTGTTTTAGGCCTCGTGTGTTCGGACCATAAGCAAGCCCTTGTCACATTTGATTGTCAGCAGCAACGGTCCTCGCTAATACGAAATGTGCGAAAACTCACTCATTACCCCGGAGACTTGATGCCATGCCCATAAGCGAACAACTACTCGAAATCCTGCGGTGCCCCGCTACCAAGGCGCAGTTGCGCCCTCTTTCAAGTGATGAGATCAGCCAGCTTAATTCCCGCATTGAAAGCGACGAGGTCACGTATCAAGACGGCAACGTGGTCGACAAGCCGCTGGAAGAAGGGCTGATTACCGATGACGGCGCCACAATCTACCGAATTGATGAGAACATCCCGGTAATGTTGATCGAGATGGGCATTCCCACAGGGTAGATCTCGCTTTAGAGACGGGCACGAACGGTGCGACGCCTGTCGTAAACGCGCAATTCAAGGCATGCGTACGAAATTCAGAATCGCTCTCTTGCCGCCGAAGCGAGGCTTGAGAGCGATTCGTTTTTCTCACTGCAGTTTGCCGCGACCGAGTATCGGCCACACCACCTCCACGCGGCCGTCGCGAATGCCGTAGAAGTTGTCGTGCAGGAACACGGTCGTATCCCCATAGCCCACAATGAACGAAATCTTGTCTCCGACGCGGGGAATATCGGACCCCTCTACCAGGTGAATTGTCCCATGCTCTGCCGAACAACCTACGGAGGCGACTTCAGGCAGACCACAGGGCTTGGGGGTGCTTGCATCCGTACTCATCGTCTTCTTGCCCGCGTCGCAGATGATGCGCGTCGGTGCGGGCCTACTGGTTACGGTTGAGAGAACCGTAAGCGCATAATCATGCTTTACCCCGAACCGCTCGCGGTACGTAATGTCGCAAAAAATGCCGCCTCCGCCCTGGATTTCAGTTACGCCCGGCTGGAACGCGGTGTGCCAATACGTCCCGCTGCCGCCGCAACTCACGATTTCCACCGGTAACCCAGCATCGCGACAACGATCTGCACTTTCGGTGAGCTGTGAGATAGCCGTTTTGACCATGCGCGCTTTCTCAGCATCATCCTTGGCGCCGAGAACCAACGCTTCCCACGCCATGACCCCCGCGAACTCAAGACTTGGGTAAGATGCGACCTTCTTTGCCAAGCTAAGTACCGGCTCGCCTGGAAGCACCCCGGCCCGGTCGATGCCTACGTTGATTTCAACCACTACGCGTTGCCGCACGCCCTTGCGTGCCGCCGCTTCGGCAATCTCGCGGACATTGTCCTCGTTGTCCACGGCAGGAATCACGTCGGCATGCCTGCGGAGGTTGACCAGCCGTTCAATCTTCTGGGGTCCAACGATCTGGTTAGCGATGAGAATACTGCGGATGCCGCCTGCGGCCATCACCTCGGCTTCACCGAGCTTGGCGCATGTAACCCCAATTGCGCCGGCATCCACAAGTAAGTGCGCTATGGCAGGCGACTTGATGCCTTTGGTGTGCGGACGCCAATTGATGCCCGCATCATGGATGATGACGCGTGCCATGTGAGCAACGTTGCGATCCAAGATGTCGAGATCGACCAACAGTGCCGGCGTGTCGATGTCTTCTGCCGGTCGGCCAATTATGTTCATCATTCGATTGTCACCCACTTTTCGGCGCGGCTTGCTGCGAAAGAGGTCTCTATGATGCGCGTTGCTTTGGCTCCGTCTTCACCCGAGTAGAGCGGCGGTTCACCTGCCAGGACCCTCGCGCTAAAGTCCTCGACAAGCGGTGAGTGCTTATTCTCCGCATTCGGGAGGTCAAATTCCTCGGTACCCGCGGCATGCTTCAGGACCAGATTCGCCCCATCGGTAGGTGTGCTGAACAGCGCTCCTTCCGTTCCAAATATCTCAATCGTGTCGTAACCGACGCCTATGCTCCAGTGAAAGGAGGCGGTCACCTGAACGCCGCTTGCCATCTTGATCAATAGCACATCCGCATCGTCCGCGGGATACGAGTGCACGAGCGTCTCGTTGCGGGCCGCCACCGCAACAGGATCGCCAAACCAGTGGCAAAGGAGATCGAGTCGATGGGAGCCTACGTCTGCGATCGGACCCCCGGCACTTTTCGCCGGGTCTACGCGCCAGATCTTCGGGTCATCCGGCGTCGGGTCGTAGTTGCCGGTCAAGACCATGCGCACCAAGACCGGTGTGCCGATTGCCCCGCTAGCGAGTAGCTCCTTGATCTTGATGTTCTTGGGATAGTAGCGCCGGTAGTAGGCGATCGCCAAATTCACACCGGCCTGCTGACAGGCAGAGATCATCTCACGGCACTCGGCATCCGTGAGCGCCATCGGCTTTTCGCAGAGCACGTGTTTGCCCACCGCCGCGGAAGCAATTGTCTGCGGCAGATGCTCATACACGCGACTGGCGGCATAGACTACATCAATCTCCGGGTCTGCGAGGAACGCTTCAATGTCGCTATAAGCCCGCTGCGCGCCATGCCTCGTCGAGAAGTCCTCCGCCCGCTCCTGGCTGCTACTCGCGAAGGCAACAAGGCTACTATTTGGATCCTCGTTGACGGCAGGCGCCACGGCTTTGTTCGCGATGTCGCCGCATCCAATAATGCCCCAGCCAACACGTGCCATAGTTTACTCCTCTTGTTGAAATATTCTTGATACCGGCTCCGTCGTACTCGCCGTGTGCGGGGGAACCACCCAACGGCCGACACCGTTTCGAATCGCGTTCATCAACTCCTCGATGAGTTCTTCCTCTTCGCCGGAACGAATCGCTTCCGATACGCATCCCTCGATGTGGTTCCTCAACACAATCAGCGAGACTTCCTGTAAACCGGACGTAATTGCCGCCATTTGTTGGAGGATTTCCACGCAATAGCGGTCTTCCGCAACCATGCGCTGAATGCCCCGCACCTGGCCCTCGATGCGCCGCAGCCGATTGAGCAAGGCCTGCTGCTCGGTTTGATAGCGGTGTCCGTTCGGCGTTTCAGACAATTCGACCCCTTGCTCGGAATCTTTGCTATCAAAGAATCTTCAGTTGGTACCTTGCGCGTACTTCAGTGCAATCCGAGTCAGGTGATGGGTGTTTTGCTGGTTATTGTACACCAACTTCACGCATATGGTGGGCGCGTACGTGCATCTGGAATGGGCGCAGCCTTTGCGGCTATAATGGGCCGCAGTGGCTTGCATCCTTCAGGCGTGAATGAGGAGTAGAATTGCAGCCGACAGAGTCGCTGTAGTGGAATTCAATGCAGGTGTGTGGGTCGCGCCATCCCGGTTACCCATACCTAGCGCTGAACGAGCAAAGAGACATGCCTCGGTTTTCCGTCGGTTATCGCTTTCCTGAACAAACGGTACACGTTTCCCCCGACAGAGTGCAGCAGTATCTTGCCGCGGTCGGCAGTGAGAGTCCGCTGTACCACGGCGACGGCAACGTTGCGCCACCGCTGGCAATTGCGGCATGGGTCCTAGCGGGGCTTATAGAGGCCATTGGACTACCGCCCGGTTCGGTAC
This sequence comes from Chloroflexota bacterium, assembly GCA_026710945.1. NCBI lineage: Bacteria > Bacillati > Chloroflexota > Chloroflexota bacterium. The sequence goes on along the minus strand of JAPOQA010000014.1, from coordinate 119,947 downwards.
ACGCTACCCAGGAGTTCTCGTTCCAAGACATCGCCCCAGTAGACAGTACGCTCACCGCGACCGCAGAAGTCGTCCAGGCCACGTCACGGGCCGGTATGGACGTGATTGTGGTTGAGATTACGGCCTTTCACCAAAATCGACCGATATTGTCAGGCCGCTCTATGCTGATGATGCCCGGGAGTGAGGAAGCGGAATGAGTGCAAGCGAGCGTTGGGGACCTGGCGCTGAATTGCCTGCCCGCTCACGATCAATAACGCTGGAATCGCTACAGAGTTATGCGGCGGCGAGCGGAGATCATAACCCTATACATACTGATCCAGCATTTGCCGCCACCACACCGTTCGAACGTCCGATCGCTCACGGGATGCTGCTACTCGCGTATGTCATGGAGATGCTAACAACCACGTTTGGAGAGGCATGGATCACGTCAGGTCAGTTGAAGGTCAGGTTCCGCAAGCCGGCCTACGTGGGAAGCACGGTAACCGCCTGGGGAACTATCAAGAAGGTAGACAGCGAGACGGGCAGCCTTCAGATCACGGTCGGCTGCCGTGATGAAGACGGCAATGACCTGGTTACAGGCAGCGCGGAGCTCAAGCCGTAGACTTGAATGCCGCCACTAGTGTGCGGAGTGGAGCCTATCCTGCGACGAGGGGACGCGAGCGGGCAAGCCGTTCGGCATAGTTCCGCTCGTAATACTCCCCATACCCGCCGGACTTGATGGGTCGCCACCAGTCCTCATTGTCGACATACCAGTTCACCGTCTCCACCAATGCTTGTTGGAACGCGTACTGCGGCTGCCAGCCGAGCGCCGCAAGGCGGGATGAGTCCAGACTATAGCGGAAGTCATGGCCGGGGCGATCCTCAATTAACCGCATCAATGCATGCGGCTTGCCGAGAGCATCTAAAATACTCGTCGCCAGCGTTACTGTGTTAACCTCAAACTCCACGCCGACATTGTATACTGCGCCAGGTTCCCCCCTTCGCAAGACGAGATCGACACCGGCGCAGTGGTCTGCAACGTACATGTAATTGCGTACGGCTTCACCCTCTCCGTAGATGGGCAATGGCTTGTCGTCGATGGCGTTGGTGACAAAAACCGGTACCACCTTCTCCGGATACTGGCGGGGGCCGATAGTGTTGGCGCCGCGCGTAATCATCACCGGCAGACCAAAGCTGGTGAAATATGCAAGGGCCAGCAACTCACCCCCGGCCTTGCTGGCCGAATAGGGGTTGCGGGGCGCCAGGCGCGCATCCTCGGTTGAGGTGCCTACAGGCACATGTCCGTATACCTCGTCAGTGCTCACCTGCACGATACGCTCCACGCCGTGCGCGCGGGCCGCTTCCAAGAGTACGCGGATTCCCTCCACATTCGTCCGTACGAACGCCGCCGGGTCCATTACCGAGCGGTCCACATGACTCTCCGCGGCAATGTTGACGAGGGCGTCACAGCCCGCCATCGCTTCATCAATTGCACCGGCATCACAAATGTCAGCATGTACGAATTGAAACCGAGAGTTTTCTTCAAGAGCGGCGAGATTGTCCAGGTTGCCGGCGTACGTTAGTTTATCCACCGCCACCACATCGGCATCCGGATACTCCGAAAGGACGAAGCGCACATAGTTACTTCCAATGAATCCTGCGGCGCCAGTCACCAAGATTCGCATTTCGCCTAAGTCCTTTAATTGCTTGAGGTACGGTCGTGCAAACTCATTCTTTGTCTTCGTCCTCTTTCACAACTCTATTGACGGCAAAGCTGACCACACTAATGATAAGTGCAACAAGCATGGCCGAGAGTAAGGTCGGTCGGCCCGACTCAGCCAGCTCAACCCCTGGCAAGAGGGCGGTACCCAACCAGAACAGCAGGCCGTTCAAAACAAGAATCCAGATGCCTAAGGTCAGTACTGTCACCGGAAACGAAATGACCTTGAGTACCGGCCCGATCACCGCGTTGATCAAAGCCACCCCTACTGCAAAAACAATGAGCGAAAGCCAATCGCCGCTGTCGGTGAATTCCACAAGCGCAAAGCGGCTCGCAATCACTACGGCAACCAGCACTGCCAAACTTCGGAGTAACAAGACGCGCACGAGAGATTCCTCCGCCACTGCTGTCAGGATTTGCCGATCCTCGGATCAATTATACGGTCTCGGCATTGGGCTGCACGACTCTGCAGCCAAAGGCACAAGAAATAGTGCCCTTCCTGCCAATTCTTGCTATCGTCACACGGCTATTGTGCGTCGAAGGGCCATGCCGGTTGTACACCCTAGCTTACGGAGCCTCGACGTCTGCCACACGTTGAAGTGCACGCCAATTGATGGCGCCAGACTCTGTAAGCGTATTTGCGTTCGCACCTTGCCTGTAGAGGCATAGCTAAGACTGAATCAAACCCTACGGCTGGTCTCCGATTTCCTCAACCGGCTTCAAACTTTTCCGTCGGAGCAAGCCCACGCCAAGTAATATGCTCCAGACTGCCCAAAAGACAAAGCAAAGCCGTGCTATCTGGATCATGGAATTCGTTAGAGACGTGACGCTGATGCCGATGATCTGACTCACGAGCGCGATGAGCGAGACAACGGCAATGATCCCGGCGGCAATACGGTTGAAACCCTTTCTGGTTGCAAGTCCCAAACTAAAGAGCAAAAATCCCAGCGCGACACAAAGACCCGCGATCAGGCTTATCCCGAATTCAACCCTGAAAACGGCTGCGGCTGACTGGAAGGAGGCAGCACTTTCCGTGTTCGTATCGGCCATTTCCAGGTTCAGCCCCTGCATCACTACCCAACCGATTGCGCCCACCGCCAGAAACAACAGGCCCAACTGAGAAAGAGCCTCATCGCCTGTGTCACTCTGCAAGCTGCGCAGAAGTGCGAATTGGCCGTAGAGGGCGAGAGTTAGTCCCAGCGCAATACCGATACCCGTGAGGTTTGCCAGAGCATGGTAGCGCTCCAGAGCGACAATGGTAGCTTCGGCCTTGTCCATCAAGGCGTTGTTGTAGAGGACGCCGCCAGGCTGGAAGACAAAGAAGACGAGCGCCAGGATCGGGCCCACAATGAGGCACAATCCGCCAAGAGTCCTTCCTGAGAGTACGCTCATCCACAATCCTCCTCGCGGCAAGTACCGCGCCGCACCGGTCTGAAGCAACTCCTGCCCTTAAATTCTACGCGATCTCTCCCTGAGTCACTACAGAAGCCTTCACAAGCGACTATTCCAACGTAGTACGCCGGTGCCTCTTCTGAAAGCTAATCCATGTTGCAGGTTTCTATCTAGTTTCAATGCCGTCTTGCTATACTAGACTCATAGTCGATCTTGCAGCACGCTACTGAGAATTGCAGGCAGGTCCGATGCTAAAAGGAATTGACCGATTTCTGGCGACGATTCTTATCGTCATATTCTTCATCATAGTATTCGCCGTCGTTCTTGTATGGCGCTCTCCTACCTCGGTTGAGCTTGAATACAGTGCCGGCGCCGCGCCCGAAGACGTCGTGCACAATCTTGTGGTTGCGGCAACGCGCGGGGACAATGACCGGGCAAAGTCCTATCTCTCGCCGGAAGTCCTGGAGGACATAGAAGAACGGGAGAAAGATAGCGGTTATTCACTATTACCTTCGCGTCGCTCAGGGTTGAACACCGGCGTGCGCCTGGTGGTCGAAGAAGCGGAGACCGTGGAGGGTCTGGCCACCGTGCGGGTCAACATTACTACCTGGTACTCCCGTCCGACGCCCTTGGGTCTCCTTGGAGTCTTTGAGTCTAACCGGTACTCGCGTGAAGTTGAAGTGCGGTTGCGGCAGATCGATGGCGAGTGGAAGGTCGTTAAGCCCTTCGATGTATGGATGCTGCACAATATCGTCGCGTAGGAAACGTCACTGCAATCAGCCATTCGCGTAGCGGGGAACAAGCAATGCTTACGGTACGGCGCCTCTACATTCTTGCTGCTGCCTTTATCGGCCTCTTGCTTTTCATGCATGCCAGCAGCGAACTGCTGCGGCTTGCTCTCCTGACATTCTCGCCAGACGCCGAGTTCAGTTTGGGCAGTGACTGGTGGCGCGAACAACTGAGCCTAAACCTCGCACTGATCGCAGTGGGAACTCCACTCTGGCTGGGACATTGGATATGGGCACAGCGACTTGCGCGCAACAGCGCCGAGGAAACCAGCCCGCTCCGTGCACTATTTTTTCTAGGCGTCCTGGGCGTTACCCTCATTGAGACCGCCGAGGGAGCAGGGGAGGTCCTATTCGTTCCGCTTGCGCGCCTTGCGGGCAATCCCTTCGAAACGGCCAATTTGCTGGACCATCTCGCTGAGGTGGTAATCTACGGTTTGTTCTGGACGTACCATATCCGCCAGCGACCACCCGCGCAGCTTCAGACCGGAGCGGCCGCAACCATCACGCGCTGGTACTGGTACGCCGCATCCTTCGGCAGTTTGGGAATAGTGGTTACATCACTCATCCCACTGCTCACAACGATTATTCAACGATTCTTTGGCGCTGATTCAGCCGATGCTGCGTGGTGGGAATTGCCCATCGTAAACAGCGTTGCATGGATCGTTGTCGGAAGTGTCGGCTGGTCATTCCACTGGGCCATGATCCAGCGCCAAACCGCCACTGCCGATAGTCCGGAATTACGATCGGCTCTGCGCAAGGTCTATCTCTATCTGTCCGTGGGCATTGCCGCAGCCGGCGCTCTCTTGGCAGTAGGGCGAATTCTCTATTTGGTTCTCTTGAACATTCTGAATGCCGTTGACGATCAAATTGCGTTCCTTGATAACTTGGCATGGATCATTCCAGTTGCGGCCGTAGCTGCCACGGGCTGGTTCTATCACCGGTATCATCTGCAGAGGGATGCCGCCCTCGTCTCCGAATTGCCGCGCCAGGCGTCGATACGCCGGGTTTACTCGTACCTGTTAACGGCGATAGGCATCTCATTGTTGGCATTTGGGGCATTTGGCATCCTGCGCCTGATCATAGGAATTCTGACCGGCCAGGCGGACACCCTCGATCTGCCTGAGAAATTCCTGCAGCAGCAGCTTAGCCTCTACGTGACGTTGCTGCTCGTGGGCCTTGCCGCTTGGGTGTGGTATTGGCGCCAAATCCAGCACGATTTGGAGGCCGACGAAAGCGGTGAAGAACGAGGGTCGCTAGTGCGCCGCATTTACCTCTCCCTTGTATCATCAGCTAGCGTGATCGCCGTCGTGATTGCAGTCGGGACGCTGCTCTACCAAGGGTTGCGTTCCGTGCTCGGCATCGGCTCGGGCAACGACTTCATCGATGCTTTGAACATTAACGTCAGTTTGGCGCTGATCGCCATCACGTTGTTGGCGTACCATGTGCGCTTTCTGCGTCTGGAGCACCGGGCCCCACGGGAAGAAGAAGAGTCTACGGTCACTGAGAGTCAGGCGCCTTCAGCGGCCGGAGATGCGGCATCCGAACCGGAAGTGCACAGCGTCGTAGTTACGCTTACGGGCGGAAACCTCAAAGCCGCGCAAGCCCAAATTGCGCAAAGCTCCCTGCCGGAGGGCACTGAACTCGCACTTCTGGAGACTTCACTCACGCCGGATGAAGTGCGGCAGCGGTTGCAGGCCCCTCAGGACAAGGAAGAGTAGACACATCCGCGTCATCTCACGAGGTGCGGCAATCCGCTTCAGTACCAATTACGCTGCGCAATTGCTGCAGCTCTCCTGACCCAAGCTGAAACTCAGAGCCGTATCAGACCTGTGCAGCGGCCGGCACACCGGACATCGCCTCAACTGCATCCCGCGCGGCCCCAATGGCCGATTCTATGTCATCCGCAGTGACTTGGTGGTAGGTTACGAGGCGAATGCGATCGGCTGAGACTGCGCTGCACTTCACTGACCGCGCTGCCAACTCATCCACAAGCTGCTGCGCCTCCCCCAGCGAGGGGTCAATATCGATGTATATCATATTGGTCTCCACGGAATCGGCGGAAATGCCGTCGATCTCGCCAAGTCCTTCGCCGAGGCGGCGGGCATTGGCATGATCTTGGGGAAGCTTCTGGGGAATAGTCTCCAACGCGACAATGCCGGCCGCGGCTAGCACGCCGGACTGCCGCAAGCCGCCGCCGAGCATCCGCCGGAAGCGTCGAGCCGTTTCTATATACTCTGCGGTACCGCAAATAATAGACCCTACTGGTGCGCTCAATGCCTTGGAGAGGCAGAATGTCACCGAATCTACGTACTGCACCACTTCAGATACAGGCACGCCCAAACCCGCCGCTGCATTGAACACACGCGCGCCATCCATGTGCACATTTATGTCTTGCTCATCGGCCAGTTCACGGATGCCGGCAAGGGTGGACAGCGGATATATCGCCCCGCCGCCACGGTTGTTAGTGTTTTCAAGACAGATCAGGCGTGTGGGAGAAAATGCGTCATAGGACCGTCGCAACACACTGCGGATATTGTCGGCTGTCAGGATGCCCCTCTCCGACGGCGCGATGCGGGGTGATGCCCCCGCCACACAGGCAAAATCGCCAGACTCAGTGGTAATGATATGAGCTTCGTCTGCTACAACGAACTCGTCACCATTGCGGCAATGGGTGAGGAGGCACACGAGGTTGCCTTGCGTGCCGCTGGTGACCATGAGCGCTGCTTCTTTGCCCGTGATTTCCGCCGCCATGGCCTCCAATCGATTAACGGAAGGGTCTTCTCGATAGCAGTCGTCACCGACTTCCGCATTCCTCATCGCCTCGCGCATTTCCGCGGTCGGCATGCTTACTGTATCGCTGCGCAGGTCAATAACCTTAGGCATCCGTTCTCTCCCTTGCTGAACTTCCTTGTCTTGCTAGTTGGCTTCTCTTGATTGCTCTGGTCTGCACATGCCAGCGGCATGAACCGTACCACGCTCTTAGGCAGCACCCACCTTCACACTTAGCAGGATTCATCTTCTTTCAAGTATAGAGTCCCTGCCCAATTAGCGCACGTTCGACATCGGCCGGATGTGTCGCAGCCGGAGAGTCTCGCCGTCGCGGCAGTGCAGAAAAGCTACGTTTCGTTCCCGCCGGCTTCTGCAAAGAAGCGCGCCAATTCATCGCGCGGGAATGTAGGTACTGGGTGCCAAGCCCCTTCCACCTGCATCCGCACTCCTTCCACCTGCTCGGTCATGCGGCCAATGGCGGCAGCTTCTATGCCACAATCCTGCAGTGCTGTTAAGGCTTTGACGACGTCATCCGGCGCTACGACCGCGAGCAAGGCGCCTGACGCGAGTAAGCCGAGTGGGTCAAGCGCTAGAGCCATGCTAATTTCGGCGGTCTCCGGTAAGACCGGCACGGTGGCAAGGTCGATTGCGAGCCCACATGCCGCCCCTGCCGCCAGTTCAACCAGAGCCGTTGCCAGTCCGCCTTCCGTGGGATCGTGCATCGCGCGTGGATGCACTGCACGGCACAACGCCTCCGCGGCACGAACCACACTGATGCCGGGGTCGTCAAGGTATGCCCGCGCACGCGCGATTGTGACCGGCGCCACGCCTTGGGCCGCGAGTTCCTCGCTCGCATCCTGTGCAAGAATGGCAGTGCCTTCAATCGCAATGCCTGCAGTGAGAAGGATTACGTCCCCGGGCCGCGCGTCCGCATTCATGACTAGCCGGTCTTTGGCGACCTCTCCCAAGAGTGTCCCGGCAAGGATGGGTCGGACGACACCGTCGGTCACCTCCGTATGCCCGCCAACCAGCGTGACACCCAGCACCCGGCACGCTTCCTTGATGTCGGCGAAAATCTCCTTTACTGTCTCTTCGCTGCACGTGGGTGGGAGCAAGAGGGTGCCCAGGAACCAGCGCGGACGCGCACCCATCGTTGCCACGTCATTGGCATTGATCTGCAAAGCGTACCAGCCAATGCGATGCGCGGTGAACGTAATCGGATCGCTTTTTGCGATGAGGTACCGATTGCCAATGTCCAACACGGCGGCATCCTCGCCCAAGCGGGGACCCACGATTACGTCCGGGTCATCGATTGGTATAGCTTTGAGCAACTGAGACAAGAGGGCTGCGGGTAGTTTGCCTTGGAGCATCGAGTCAACCCTTGATCACACCGATTGGCCGCACGCGCGCCACCACACGGGCAATGCCGGATTGCTCGACCACATTCACCACCTCTCGCACGTCCTTATAGGCGTCGCTTGCCTCCTCCGCCAGTCCGGCCTTGCTCTGGGCACGCACGACAATGCCCTTGCTGCGGAGCACCTGTGTTAGGTCGACACCGGCCAGCTTCTTCTTGGCCGCACCCCGGCTCAGCACACGTCCCGCGCCATGACAGGTTGAGGCAAAGGTCTCGTGCCGCGCCCGGTCCTGCCCCACGAGAATATACGAGTAGCGACCCATGTCACCGGGGATGAGGACCGGCTGACCCACAGAGCGGTACATCGCGGGCACGTCGGGATCCCCCGCCGGCAGTGCGCGGGTGGCGCCTTTGCGGTGAACGCACAGGTCCGCTTCCTTGCCATTGACCCGATGACGTTCCATCTTTGCAATGTTGTGGGCAACGTCATAGACCACACCAATCTCAATTCCAGATTCTGAGCTGCCAAGCACGTGCTGGAATGCCCGCCGTGTGCGTTCGGTAATGGCCTGGCGATTGGCAAAAGCGAAATTTGCCGCAGCGGACATCGCGCCGAGATACGCCTGGCCCTCTTCGGACTGAATGGGCGCACACGCTAACTGCCTGTCTGGTAGGGTAATGCGGTATTTCTCCATCGCGCGCTGCATTGTGCCCAGAAATTCCTGGCACACCTGGTGGCCTAGCCCGCGAGAGCCGGTATGAATGGAAAGCATGACCTGCCCAGGTTCCGTGATGCCGAACGCGTGGGCGGCTTCTGCGTCCGCAATGGTCTCCACCACTTGCATCTCCAAGAAGTGATTGCCGGAACCCAGCGAGCCCAGCTGAGGGGCCCCTCTTTGACGCGCCCGCTGGCTCACTTGCGTCGGATCGGCGCCGGGCAGACACCCTCCCGCTTCGATAGCGGCGAGGTCTTCCCGCCTACCGTGACCGTTCTCCACTGCCCACGCCGCCCCCGCGGCAAGAGCGTCTTCCATGTTAATGTTCGCGGCGCGCTTCCTCTTGCCGCGCCCCAGACCGGTAGGGACGTCACGAAAGAGTTGATTCATAATCTCCGGCAGACGGCCCCTTACTTCCCGCTCGTGAAGATTGGTGCGCAAGAGCCGCACGCCGCAATTTATGTCAAATCCGACGCCGCCCGGAGAGACAACGCCGTCCTCGACCCGCGTCGCCGCAACGCCCCCAATGGGAAAACCATACCCCCAGTGGATGTCCGGCATGGCAAGGGCATGCCGGACAATTCCCGGCAGCGTGGCCATGTTTGCCACTTGCTGAATCGCCATATCACCGGCCATCGAATCAATCATGGCCGCATCAGCATAGATCAGCCCCGGCACACGCATGCCGGGCATGTATTCGACTGGCAATTCCCAGCGGACCGCATCCCGCTGTCGCAGCACCGACCGCCAGTTCTGTGGCGCGCTCTTTCCCATGAAACCTTACCTGCTCAGATGTCGAAGATTACTTGCACCGTCGTGCACTCCGGCTGCACGTCGATCTTCAGTTTATGGTACGTCACTGCCTTGATTTCCCCGCCCGCTACCTGATCTTCACTTTCGATGGCTATACCAGTGATTGTGGCGGAACATCGCGGCGGTGCGCACGCCGAGAACTCGTACTCATAAGCCACCACTCCCTCCACACTGAATTGGAAGAGCAGTTCCGCAAGCCAGTTCACGAGGAGGTCAGGCCACGTTTCGCCACTGACGGTAACAGTGCGCTCTATCGTCGGTCCCGTCGTTTCGGCCGGCTCCTTGCCAAGTGTAATGGCATACATACCATGGGCGGTGGCGGCAAAAGCGGCGGCGGGAGTGGGCCCCCAAGCCCTCACACCAATGTCGGCCGTATGCTCTACGAATGCGAAACCGGTGTCACTCGCTGCCGGCACGCGGCCTCTAGTGCTCATGTCCGTGCGAGTGCAGACGCCCCTGGAGGTGAGATTTTGCGTGCTCAAAGCCCCGGCGCACGCCCGTGTGGCGTTCGGCGTCGGCCCGCGTCGCTAAGGTGTCGAGCCAGGTCAGTCCGCCATCCAGGATAGTCATCATGTACGTTGCGTCACTGGGGTTGAAGAGATCTTGCTGGTCCGCTACGACATACACTGGGGACGTGTGGGCCGCCACGTTCACTACCCAGTAATGTTGAACTTCCAACGAGCTGACACAACGCGCCGCAATCCAACCGCTTCCATCCAGCTTCACCTCTTGGCTGATGCGGCAGGTCTTGCCTCCATCGGGCACTGTCTTGGTTGCGACCACGGCGCCGTTGCACACAATTTGCAGTTCGTGGAACGGCAACACTGAATCCGCCCACGCCTCAACCGTCAATGTGCCTCCGCCGGACGGCAGCTTGAGCTCATCGCCGGGCCGTTTCCCTTCAACGCGCACATCCAGGAGCGGGCCGCTGGTCGTAAATGTACGCCCGTCTCGCACAGCCTGGGCCCATGTGCCGAACGAGAAATCGTCCTCCAACAGCGCGTAGGTGCGCACACCGCCGACAGGAATTCCGGCGCTCATCTTGTCCGTGCCTCCCACAGCCGCCACCCGGTAGCCGTTGTTGAGGAATCGGTACCATTCATGCAGGCCGAATCCGTCGATGGAGGGCGTAAAGTACTTGAGTTCAACCGCGTCTACCTTGCCGAGCACTATCTCCGCTACTGCTTCAGTATAGGGGTTTGGGAAGTGCGGGATGACCACCAGGCCATCGCGTTCGCGGGCCCGGTCCGCCCATTCGCTCATGCTGCTGAGTATTGGGTCTCCAATGTAGCTCTCACCCGGTCCGGCCGTGGTCATGGGGTACACCGGTTCGCCTTTGACGCCCAGCAGGCTGATGTGACCCATCAAGTGTTGCCGGTTTTCGGTGCCCACGTACACAACGGTGTCGTCTCTGCTGACGCCGGAAACCTCGCCGGTAATGTCAGCGACGTTGGTGTACAAATCGCCCCACTGAGAGGCGAGAAGATTAATCAGGTTCACACCCTCGGCCTGACCTTCCAGCCAGGCGGTTTGCGGTGAGATGAAGTGCACGTGAGTATCGGCGGTCACCCAACCGTGCTCGCGCCAATTGAGCGGACGTGCCAGCTTAAGAGTTAATTCCCGTTGCCCCGGCGCAATCTTGAGACGAGAGCGTAAGGGCTGGTATTCAAAGCCCTTGAATATCTCGACATAGACATCGCCTACCGGCAGTTCAATCTGAAAGGTGCCATCCACGTAGGCGTACTGGGTAGATCCCAACTTGAGATCGCCAGCGTAGTCTTCAAACCAGTTGTCGTTTACTTCATGCCGGTGGCCGTAAGGTGGAAAATAGCGGCCGTCCGGCGAACGAAAGTGGACCCGGGCGGCGGTTGTCTTGCCGCTTGCTGCTTCTTCCAAACGCACGTGGACCCACGTCCGCTCCGGCGTAAGCACCTCCACCCGGACCTTGCCGTCCCCGCTCTTGCTCTCGCCGGCGTTGTACAAGGACTCCATGGGCACGGCATGCCCGGCCACATCCAGCGTGGCATCGGGGCTTGCGGTTACGTCCACGATTAGCGTCTTCTCTGCTTCATTACTGGCTTTCTCGCCCAAGCCGGGCGCCTCGTCATCGAGCCACGTCTCCGGGTCGAACGCCGGGACTGCATACTTGCGCGCCAAGGTGCCAAGGTCTACCGTCACCGCTGTGTCTTCCGGCGACGCATCCTGCACTTCCGCTGGAAGCACAATGCGAAAACTTTCCAACTGATTGTGGCGCAGTGGATGGTGCTTTCCCGTATAAAGCGTAATGCCGGCAACCACAACGTAGACTCCGCTTGTTGCCGCCAACTGCAACGACTCAACGGTTCGATCGGGATTGGGGTTTGGCAGTGCGTATATCCAGTAGTTTGAAGCCGACCGTGCCCGCTGCATTTTGAGGCCCGTCTGCCAGTGTCCCCAAGATCCGCGCGGGTACGGCCCGTTGATGTCAGCCGGTTCCGTGCCTCCCTGCGGCCGGGCAGCGAATGCCATTTGTCCCCAAGCGACGGTCGAGTTGATTTCAAACCGCCGCCGGACTGATTGCACCTGCTCTCCGCCGTCGGCGTAGCGGAGCGTATACGCGGCAAGTTGCTCGCCAGGGTTAAATACCATGCCGCTCATGCCGGGCCGGGATGACACGCCCGGTTCTGCGTCGCAAAAGTGCGCAAAGACAAAGTGCGTGATGCCACGGCGACCGACTGGAACGGCGACACCCTCTTCACTCAAGCAAATCCAACTTTCCGTTGCGTCCACAGAGCCTAGAGCGAAGGGAATCCCCCAGAAGTCCTGCTCCCCCTCAGGCAGCTTTGCCAAGTCCTGTGCCACGGGGCCGTCCCAGGACGATACGTCGTCATGGCGCGCGGCATTCCGCACTGCTGACAGATCGAGAGGCTTTGCGTGTACCATCAATGCCCTCCTCATCAGGCCGTACTGGACGAAAAGACGGGGTGGTCAGAATCGAAAGCGCGCCTGTGGATGATCGATACCATGACATTCCCGGCAGCAACCACGAGCCCGCTTGCGGGGCGGGAAACCTATTGCTGATGCGGATTCTGCGGATTCATATCCTGCACCGCCTGCAGCGCGCGCATGGTTGGCAGGACAGCTTCACCGGAGACTATGGGTTCCCGCTCTTGGCGAAGCGCGCTGATGAACTCGATATTTTGCAGGTAGACCGCGCTGCCTTCCTCATTCTCGCCGCCCGCGGCTATTATCTGGTCATGGGGATCTACCAGTTTGCTATCCCGCACCATCAGCGTCGTCTCTTCACCGATGACCAAGATTTCAAGGAGAGAACGCATCGTGTTGTAGGAGAGCGCACATGACACCACTTGGTCGCGCGGCGTGCGGAGCGACACCGCCAGATCCAGTGGGATTTCTAGCTCTTGGTGCGGCGGGCCCATGAAGCCGGCAACGTCCTGGGCGGATTCTCCCAGCAGCCATAGTGCCGTATCCACCGCATGGCAACCATGGTGCCAGAGCAAGTTGTCGGTCCACGAGCGCCGCCGCCCCTGCCAATTCACGTTCTCCCGACGTAGGAACCCATAGTGAATGTAAAGGCTGTGTACGTGCAACTCGCCTTCGGCGATGCGTTGCCGCACGGCAGTCAACGTCGGCCAAAAGCGCATCGTATGAGCCACCATCAGGGTGCGGCCGCGCTGCTCTGCCAGAGCGGTGAGCATCTCTGATTCACGAAGTGAAAGCGCAAGGGGAATCTCCACCAGCACGTGTTTGCCAGCCTCAAGGGCGGCCTGCGCCTGCGCCGCGTGCTTAGCGCTGGGCGACGTGACCACGACCGCGTCAATGTCATCTCTTGCCAGAGCCTCTTCCAACTCAACCGTAGCAAGTGAAGCTTCGCACTTTTCGGCAAAAGCCCGCGTCGGTTCTAAGAGCCTACCGACGACGGCCGCGACGCGCACGCCGGGAATCCGCGCAAACGACCGGCGATGTACTTCGGCAATACTGCCGTACCCAACGATGCACAAGTTCATCTCTTGATTCTCTCAGAATAGTGTCTACTCAAGGCAAGAATTGACCCGGGCTTCTTGCTAGCGTGTGTGACCGACGAGACTGGTAGCAGTGACTGCTTGCGCCGTAGCCTCCTCGGTTATCTTGCCCTCCGGCTGCTTAGGTATGACGAATGCGCGGCTGTTCACGTCAGTGTCTACGACCTTTAGATTCTCGTCCTGGGCAAGTTTCGTGCCCATTCCCTCAAGCCAAGCAGCGGGATTCTGTGTGATGGCGGTCTTGTAATCTGGGTCCTTCCAGTAGCCGGGAGCCGCCCCAATGAAGGAGGGGTAGCAACTGCACGGCGTGCAAATCACCATGTGGTGGGTGGAGCCGGAATTGTCATAGACCGAGAGGGACAAGTGGTCTGGAACTTCGATGTTGAGGTCCTCCAGCGCCGCACGAGGATCGCGAAGCAATAAGCTCTTGAATCCCGCATCTTGCCAAGCGCGCGCTATTACCCGACGTGCATCACTTTTGTCGTCCTGTGCCATATCTTGCCTCCTTCAGTATATTTGACTAGCATATCATATCCCTTGTGAATTACCCTTGATCGCTTCATTGCCGGCCGTAGCCAGCCTACACACAGCCACTCTTGCATTAAGACTGCGAGGGGAAACCCACGCACCCTTGGACACTACGCAATTATGCGTCAGCTATCTTGCTTCGGAAGGCGCTCACACTCGTAGTGTACTCTCCGTCCTTTCATTGCCCCGCATCTTGCCAAGAACTCGCTAACTCGCTATAATAATGACGAATCAAGCATTGCGGAAGTGGCTCAGAGGTAGAGCATCTCCTTGCCAAGGAGAGGGTCACGGGTTCGAATCCCGTCTTCCGCTCCCGGCAGGTCACGAGAACGCCGACGTGGAAGAAAAAGAGCGCTGCTAAGGCTGCGCCTCTTTTTTTGCTATGTCATAGACATTCGCGAATACTGTAGCGGAATACATCTGCACGAATAGTGGTGTTGAGGTAAGGGAGAGCATACACGGCAATGATGATCACGGTAGCGTCGGAAAAACTCGAAAAGAGCCGGGTGAAGCTTACGGTGGATGTGCCGCTCGAAGAGGTCGAGACGGCCTACAAGCGCGCCGTGCGTCGTGTTAGCGACAAAGTCAACATTCCCGGCTTCCGCCGCGGCCGCGCGCCCCAGGCCCTTGTCGAGCGTCATGCCGGCGCAGAATCGGTCTTTCGCGAAGCGCTCGATCGCCTCGTGCCGGAGGCATACGCTGAAGCAATCAACCAGACGGAAATCCAGCCCGTGGGCAACCCGGAACTTGAGCTGCTACAGGCCGAGAAGGATCAACCCGTGTCTTTCGCAGCCACGGTGCCGGTGAAGCCCGCAGTTGATACGGGTGACTACCGGGCTATCCAGATTACCAAGGAAAAACGGCTTGTCACCGATGAAGATATCGAAGTCGTGCTGCAGAGCCTTGAGCAGCAGTTCGTGCAATGGGACGACGTGGAACGACCGGTAGAAAGAGGCGACCGGGTCAACCTGGACTTGCGTATCAGCGTCGAAGGCCGTGTTGTCACCAACACGCCCGGCTCCACGATGATCATAGGCGAAAACAACATGCCGGAGGGATTCGATGAAGCCGCCATCGGCATGGTCGCCGAGCAAGAGCGCTCCTTCATCCTCTTGTTGCCGGATGACTACGCCGTGGAAGCTGTACGCGGCAGGTCGGCCGACTTCGAGATCAAGATGATAAGTACGAGCCAGAAACGTCTCCTGGGTCTCTCCGATGAATTGGCAAAGGCCACTGGGGATTTCGAATCCATCGACGATCTGCGTGCGGATGTGCGCAAGCGGCTGGAAGAACGCGCGGAGCAAGATGCCGAACAGCAGGCAGAGAACACGCTCGTCCAGGAACTCGTCACCAGTGCCACGTTTGAGGTGCCGGACGTCCTCATCGAAGAACAGGCGCAGCGCCTGGAGCAGCGGGAAGCCTTCGAAGCCGCACAGCGCGGCATACCTAAGGAATACTACCTCCAGATGATCAACCTCTCGGAGGAAGATTGGAAACAGCGAATTCAAGATCGGGCAGAGAATATGGTCCGAAATTTCATTGCGCTCGACGCCGTTGCAAGTAAGGAAGACATTGCGGTTCCCGCAGAGGAGATTGAAGGCGAAATCGAGCAGAGCATGGCGAATTATCGGATGCAGATCGCTCAGCAAGAGCAGCAGCAGGCAGGGATGATCGTAACGTCGAAACAGCCTACGAAGGATGAAGTGCAGGCGCGCTTACAGCAGATGCAGCAGCACTTGAATAGCAACGAATCTCGCACCAATATCGCGATGAACTTGCGCATGCGCAAGACAATCGACTTCTTGAAAGACACAGTTACCATCGAGGAAGTCACCGTAGAAGCCAACACGGAAGAGGCGCCCGCAGAAGAAAGCCCATCGGAGGCCCCGGCTGCATCGTCTTCCCCATAGCTCAATCGCTGCCGAGAGAGATGGCCGCATGTGGATGCTGCGAAATATGGCTACGCCAAGACCGACAGCTATGATTAGTTGTCGGTCTCTGTGTTTACCTACCGTTGCAAGAGTGCGTGCGACTCAAAGCGCGCTCAGCGTGACGACATGAGCGCCTTTCCTCGCACACGGACTCAGGAAGGCACGGTTACTAGGGTTTCGCGCGGAGAGTACGCAGTGAGAACAGAGAACGGCACGTTTAGTTGCAAGCTTAGGGGAAAACTGCGTAAAGAGCTCATCTATTCAACGAGCAAGAGCAGAGCGCCGCGCGTGCAACGAGTCTTGCCTACCCAGACGCGCTCACCTGTAAGCGTTGGTGACAGAGTGCGCATTCGGGAACTTAGCCCGAATACCGCCGTAATCGAAGAAATATTGCGGAATGATGACGAGACGTGGGGACTTCTGCGCCAGGCACCCGAGAGTAAACGCGCCCATGTCCTTGCGGCTAACATCGATCAGGCCGTTATCGTGCTCGCAGCTTCTCAGCCCGCTCCCGATTTCTTGCTCCTGGATCGTTACCTCGTAATTGCCGAGTACCACACCCTCCCGGCATGCTTAGTGCTCAACAAGTTCGACCGAGGCATCTCTCGCGAGGTAGCTGAAGAGTTATCCGTCTACGAGCGCATTGGCTACAAGATCCTCCAAACGAGTGCTGCCACCGGCAGCGGGATAGCGTCGCTGCGTGAGGAGTTGCGGGGTAAGCAGTCTGTCTTCACTGGAGTATCCGGAGTTGGCAAGTCATCCCTCATCAATTGCCTTGCTGCGAGCGCCGCGTTGCCCACGGGAGCAGTGGGCGCTAAGGGCGAGGGCCGTCACATCACGACCCGCACCGAGACGATTGCGCTCGACGATGAGTCGCACGTCCTGGATACGCCGGGGCTGCGCAAACTGTCGTCGTGGAGTATTGAACCTGAAGACCTGCCCCATCTTTTTCCTGAAGTACGCGCGTTGATGGGTCAATGTCGCTTTCGCGACTGCGTGCACATCGACGAGCCCGGCTGCGCTGTGCGCTCGGCACAAGAGACCGGCACGATGACGCCGCGCCGGTACAAGAGCTACGTATTGTTCCACTTTGAATTCACCGAGCAGAATCTGACTCCATGGGAGCAGGCGTGATCCATGCTTCTCCAGGCGTGAGGAGTTGCGCCGTTGGAGGCGGACTAGGCCGCAGTCGGTCGCAATTGACCGGCAGCAATCGCGTAACGTAGTCTGGTCACCACAGCGGTTTTCCAATAAGCCGGAGTTTGCCAGAGTGGATGCGATAGAGCAGCAAAGACCGGAAGCAGTTTCTTCTTTCGCGGAAGACTCAGGACCGCATCTCTTCGTGCTTTCCGGCCCCTCCGGCGCGGGAAAAGATTCGATTATCGACGGCCTGGCAGACAAGGGAGTGGCCTTCTATCGCGTCATTACCGCTGTCACGCGGGCCCCCCGACCGGGCGAGGTGCACGGCACACACCACTATTATCTCTCGTCCGACGAGTTCTCGCAGTGGGAGGCCCAAGGGAAGTTCTTGGAAACCGCAGTAGTCTACGGACACCGCTACGGCACACCACTCCATGAGGTGATAACGGCGTTGGACCGCGGCCAGGACGTTGTCTTGCGGGTGGACGTGCAAGGGGCCGCATCCGTGCGCCGCCGCATGCCCGAGAGCATTCACATATTCATCGGCGTGCCGGAGCAATCCTTAGAGACCCTTCAAGAGCGCAGAGACCAAAGAGGTGTAGAGTCCCCCGCTGAACGAGCAAGGCGCGACGCTGTGCTGCGCCACGAACTTGCCTCGATTCCCAATTTCGATTATTTCGTGACTAACCACACCGGCAAGATTGACCAGGCCGTAAACCAAGTGAGCGCAATAATTACGGCGGAAAAGTGTCGAATCTCACCGCGCGGGTGAATCTCGCCCCCCTTGACACCCCGTATGCCGAGATCGCTGTGGACGTCCTCAACGTCCCTGCCGATAAGACGTACCACTACGCCATTCCAGACCATCTCAGAGATCGTATTGCCCCCGGCGTCATGGTGTTAGTTGGATTCGGCGAGCGCATTATTGAAGGGCTAGTTGTATCCGGCGCTGCAACTTCCCCGGTTGAAGATGTCCGTGAAATCATGGATGTTGTCGCTGACAGCTCGCTCCTCACGCCGGCACAGATCGCGCTTGCACGCAAGATAGCGCGATACTACCTTGCTTCACCGATGAAAGTCATTGGGCCGATGCTCCCACCCGGGCTACGTGGGCGTGTAAAGCGTTGGTCGAGACTGGACCCGCTCGTCGCACTGCCTGAGGATGTGGCAACGACGCGCAACGAGCGCCTCTTCCTCGAGACATTGCAGAACGAGGGGGAAGTTGAGCATGAGCGTCTGACGCATGTGGCTGGGCCGTCCGTCTTTACACGCATGCAGCGCCGCTTAGAGAAGCTCGGCGCGGTGCACCTGAGGTCGGCATTGCAACCCCTCAAGCCGCCGTCCCTACGTGACCTGTGGGTGGAAAGCCTGTCTTCCACCAGGGAAGCCGAGCCACTCCTGCGACGGTCGCGTTCGCAAAAGAAACTGCTGCGAGCATTGGAGTCGCATGGACAAGGAGTTTTGGTTCGAACCCTCCTGGAGGAGACCGGGACGGGTGTCGCCTCGCTACGTGCGCTGGAAGAAAGAGGACTGGTGAGTTTTCGGGAAGCGTACGAAGTCCAAGCAAGAGAGGTGCAGTCGCACGACCTGCCAGGGTTGGAATCGCCTGAACAAGAACACGCCTGGGCAGCGATATCCGAGTTTATGTCTAGTTCCCTTCCGGCAGACAACACTCACACCATGGTGGTGATGGAGGGTACGGCGTCTGGAGTAGATTCGACGCCATGGGCACTCCATCTGCACGCCGCTGCGCGGGCGCTCGGATCCGGGACCCAAGTGCTGCTGCTTGCCCCCAACAGCTTTGCAATGCAGCGGATCGTACAGAAGCTCAATCCCATCTTTCCTGATCGAGTCCTCTCTTGGCACGGGCCATTGGGCGCAGCCCGCCGTCGGACGGCGTGGGAGCGTGTGCAGCGCGGCGAATCGGTAATGGTCGTTGGGACTCGCTCAGCGGTCTTCCTGCCCTTTCAAAATCTCGGCCTGATTCTGGTCGACAGCGAGCATGACGACTCCTATAAGAACCAGGAGAGTCCGCGTTTCCATGCGGTTACCGTTGCCGGTTGGCTAGCAGAGACTCACCGCGCGCCAATGCTGCTGTTTTCCCACACGCCGCGTGTGACCACCTATGCAGAGGTAGAGGGCGGTCGTGCGCTTTTCGCCCGGGCTGCTGCTGTTACTCCCACCGCCAGAATCATAGACATGCGCGCCGCGCGGCACGTGGGGCCCCGACAGCTCATCAGCCGCGAGTTGCGTGATGCCATTGCGAGTTCGCTTGAAAAACACCGGCCGGTAGTTCTCTTGCAGAATAGGCGCGGCGCCGCAACCCATGCGCTCTGCCCCAAATGCGGACACGTAATCGAGTGCCAGCACTGCAGCGTGCCGCTTGTGCAGCACCGAGCGAGTGGCGTCATGCGGTGCCACCATTGCGGCGATGAATCGCCAATACCGACTCACTGTCCGCAATGCGAAACACAACTGCGCTTCCGTGGCGTCGGCTCGCAGAGTGTCGAACTTGAAGCACAGCGAATCTTCCCTGCCGCCCGCGTCGCCCGCTGGGACCGTGACGTGATCAATGCCAAGGAGGAGGAACGCCCTTTCACGGCGCTGCGTGAAGGCAAGCTGGACATCCTTGTCGGTACCGCAGCCGTGCTCTTCGAGCCGTTACCTGTGGGCCTGTATGCCGTGGTTTCCGCAGACACAGCGCTCCACTTGCCTGACTTTCGCGCCTCCGAGCGGACGTACCAACTCCTGCGTCGCATCGGTTTCTTGGCCGAAACGGCTCAGGCGGAGATGCTCATCCAGACGTACACACCGGCGAGTCTCCCCCTGCGGGCCTTAGAGATTGGTCGCTACCTATGGTTCTACCGCAAGAGCATTGCAGAGCGTACAGGCGCCTTCCCTCCAAGCCTGGAAATGGCAGTTCTGCAGTATCAGGACCGCAACCTCGCACGGGCCGCAGAATCGGCAATCGCTTTGGTACAATGTCTAGAGAAGACCATTGCACGTGACCGGCTAGCAGTTGAGCTTCTGGGTCCCGCGCCTGCATTCCCTGAACGGGTACGCGGGCTCTACCGCTGGCACGTAATGGTGCGCGGACAGGGCATCCACGATCTCTTAGTTCACGTGCCGCCAGGATGGATGATCGACGTTGACCCGGTGAGCGTACTGTAAACGTTCGGTTTCGAGAGTGGGGAAACTGCCGTGGCCGCACAAGAAATCCTGCAACTAGGCAATGAGATCCTGCGCCGGAAGGCGCAGTGTGTCCCTGTGGGAATGCGGGGGTTGCGGAAATTGACCGATCGCATGTTCGCCACGATGGACGCTGCCTCCGGTGTGGGCTTGGCCGCACCGCAAATCGGCGTATCGCTTCGTGTTATCGTCGTAAACGCCGAAGATGTGCGCATGGCTGTAGTTAACCCGGAGATCGTCAAGACGTCAGAAGAGACCATTCTCGACGAAGAGGGGTGTCTTTCTCATTCCACTTACTACGGTCTTGTGAATCGGTACCAAAGTGTCGTTGTCAAGGGACGCTCGCTGGAAGGGAAAGAGATACGCATTCGTGCCAACGATCTCCTTGCGCGCGTATTTCAACATGAAATCGATCATCTGGACGGTACGCTCTTTCTGGACCATTTAGAAGACCCGGAACAACTCTACCGCGTTGAACCCGATACTGAGCTGGATAATCCAGCAGAAGAGTCCAGGATAAGCTGAATGCGTGTCATATTCTGCGGTACTGCCGACTTTGCCGTACCCAGTCTGCACGCTCTGGACAAGCAACACGACGTTGTCCTCGTTGTGACCCAGCAGGACCGCCCGGCGGGACGGGGCCGGAAACAGCAGATGTCGCCGGTGAAACAGGCGGCGCTTGAGCTTGACTTGGCTGTCACCCAGCCGCCATCGCTGCGCAGGCGCGCCGTGGCAGCAGAACTCGCGGCCGCCGCTGCGGACGTGATCGTGGTTGCGGCCTACGGCAAGATTCTGCCGCGAAGCATCCTCGACCTCCCTCCGCTCGGGTGCCTCAACGTGCACGCCTCGCTGCTGCCGAGCCACCGCGGAGCTGCGCCGGTATCAGCCGCCATTCTCGCCGGAGATGCAATGACGGGCGTCACGATCATGCAAATGGACGAAGGGCTTGACACCGGTCCTATTCTGCGGCAACGCTCAATGCCGCTGGCAGATGATGAGACGACGGCAACGTTAACTGAAGCGTTGTCCCGGCTCGGCGCCGACCTTCTCCTTCCAACACTGGATGATTGGACCGCCGGACGCATCGAGCCACGGGCCCAAGATGCCTCCAATGCAACGTATGCTCCGCAACTCAGGAAGAGTGACGGCTTGGTACGGTGGGGCCAGGATGCAGAGGCTATTTGTCGCCATGTGCGGGCCATGCAACCATGGCCGGGTGCGGTGACGTTCTGGGATGGTCGCCAACTTAAGATCCTTCGTGCACGGCCACTTTCATCAACGGCCGGAGAAGGGCCCGGCAGAGTGGTACAACATCAGAGCGAACTTGCGGTGGTCACCGGTGCGGGTCTCGTCATTTTGGAGGAAGTGCAGATTGCAGGAAAACGAGCCCTCCCTGCGGCTGAATTCCTCCGTGGCTACGGTACCATTGTGGGCGCAGTACTCGGGGAACCGAGCGTGGTATCATGACACTGAGAATACCGCATTCTTCCGCGAGGAAAGAGGCGACGGTCACCTTCCACAGGAACGCGTAGAATAGCGTAGCGCCGTATCGACGGTACATGGGGCAAATGCGAATGGACGATCCGGTAGCACTGGGGTCTCCACTGACTCAGACCGAAATGCAAGTTACAGATGATATTGGAGCCCTCGTTGGCGTAATGCTGCCACGGATCCGAGGTTCTTTGGAAGCAATAGAAGGAACTTCCGACCTTCTCGAAATCGTCCTCGATCTGGGTCGAAAGCCGGAAGCACGCTTTCTCAAGCGCGAAGCATTCCTGGACGACATGGAATTAACGGCCGACGACATCGCCTTTGTCGTCTCTCGGCTGGGTGCGTTCACAAACGACAATCGCGCTGGCATTCCCCGGACCCTCCACCGGATATCAGCCATCCGCAACCGCACGGGGGACATTGTCGGCCTGACGTGCCGCATTGGCCGGGCCGTGTTCGGTACGATTGAGATCATTCGCGATCTCGTTGAGTCCGGCAAGAGCCTGCTGTTGCTTGGCAGCCCTGGTGTGGGAAAGACAACACTTCTCCGAGACGTGGCCCGCGTTCTGGCAGACGAGTCGAACAAGCGGGTCATTGTGGTTGACACCTCTAACGAAATCGCCGGCGACGGCGACATTCCCCATGCCGGTATTGGCCGGGCAAGGCGCATGCAAGTGCCAAGCTCAACAGACCAGCATAAAGTCATGATCGAAGCGATCGAGAACCACATGCCTGAGGTCATCGTCATCGATGAAATCGGTACTGAGTTAGAAGCTGCCGCGGCACGCACCATCGCCGAGCGCGGTGTTCAATTGGTGGGTACGGCGCACGGCAATACTCTGACTAATCTCATGCAAAATCCAACCCTTTCCGATCTCATCGGCGGCATTCAATCTGTGACCCTCAGCGATGAAGAAGCGCGGCGACGGCGATCGCAGAAGTCGGTTCTGGAACGTAAGGCCCCACCCACGTTTCAAGTCTTGGTAGAAATCAAGGGCTGGCATCACATGATGGTGCACATGGATGTTGCAGAGACCATTGATAGCTTGCTGCGCGGACGGCCGATTGCCGTTGAGGAGCGGGTGCGTGGGGATAGCAATGGGATTGAAACGACAAAGCACGCAATTGCGCCGCCAAAAGAACTTCGCGCGCAAGAGCTGTGGGACCCGCAAGTAGGTGAAGTCAGGGAACGCTACGAGCGCCCCGGTTCACACGATAATGGCCGATCACGTGTTGCCAAGTCTCAATTCACACCCGATCACTGGTCGGAGGAAGCACGCGAGAAAGAGCCAACGCGCGACCCGGTTTCCATCTTTCCTTTTGGCGTAAGTCGCAGGCGTTTGGAGGATGCGGCAAAGCACTTGGCCGTGCCGGCATGGGTAAGCGAAGACCTTGACACCGCCGACGTCGTCTTGACGCTCAAGAGTTACTACCGCCAGCGAACGGGCCCCTTGCGCTTGGCTGAGCAGAAGCAAATCCCGATATTCGTTCTGCGGAGCAATGCTCAGTCTCAGATCAACCAGAGCCTTGCGAGCATCTTCGACCTCAACGCCCGTCATCCAACCAGTGAAGTTGAAGACCTCCGATTGGCCGAGGCAGCAGTTCAGGAGACCCTGCACACCTCGCACCCGGTTGACTTGCCGCCAGCCAACTCCTACATTCGCCGTCTTCAACACGAGCTTGCCCAAAAGTTCCAGCTTGGCTCCCGCAGCTATGGCAAAGAACCGAACCGCTGGGTACGCATCCACAAGCCGTAATTGCCAACAACATGACCAACCTCGACGACGAGCGATCGTTTTCAAGCTTAGACTCAGGCAATATGGCGGCCCAGATTGCGGGTTTCCCAGATGCTTGTGCCGCAGCGTGGGAACAAGCACAATCGGTGTCCCTTCCCCCGGCCTATCGTGCTGTGAGCTCGGTAGTGGTCTTTGGCATGGGAGGGTCAGCAATTAGCGGAGACCTTGCGCGCACGCTTGGGTCGAACATGGCGTCTGTGTCAATTGAGGTAGTTCGCGGTTACCACGTTCCGGGGTATGTCGACAACAAGACACTGGCAGTCGCCATCAGCTTTTCGGGCGACACAGAAGAGACTTTGGTAGCATTCGACGCCGCCGCTCAGAAGACAACGCAACAGATAGTCATCGCGGGCGGCGGAGCGCTCCAGGCACGTGCGCAGGGCTCCGGCATCCCCCACTACCCGATACGAAACGTGCGCAAGCAGCCGCGCACTGCTTTACCCCATCTCTACATGCCCGTGCTTCATGCGTTGTCCGCGCTCGGAATTATCTTCTGCCCGTCTGCCGCTGTCCTGGAGGCAATTCAATTCGTTGCAGAGCAGGCGCCGAAATTTGACGTCACCGTCCCTGAGCGTAGGAATCCGGCCAAACAGTTGGCACGCGCTCTACATGGGCGCATTGTCAGCATCTACGGCGCCGAATTCCTGAGCGAAGTAGCGCGACGCTGGAAGACTCAAATCAATGAAAACAGCAAGCAGTGGGCCGAGTTTGAACACCTGCCGGAAGCGAACCACAATGCTGTCGTTGGGTTCGGCCATCCTGCAGCAAACACCTCCGTCCTGCAGGTTGTACAGCTGCAGTCGTCCCTCTATCACAATCGGACGCGTTTTCGGATGGAAGTGACGAGGGAGCTACTAAAGACCTCAGCGATCGCCGGCGAGACGATCACTGTGCAGGGCCCCACGCCTTTGGCGCAGCAACTGTATGGCACCTTACTTGGCGATTATGTAAGCTACTATCTCGCGCTGCTCAATGACGTGGATCCAACGCCGGTTGCCAATATCGAATTCGTAAAGTCGCAGCTGACAAGCGCAATGTGAGTTGCGCCACAGTTCCGTTCGTGTCAGCCGCGATTACTCCCAGCTTTGACAGTCGCAGAATCCATTGATACACTTGCCACGAGCCAAGACAATCTGTTAGCCGGACGGAGGAATCTAGCCAACATGGAGAGACACTGGAGCCACTACATGCACCTCGGATTCGTGCATTTTATGCTCTTTCCCGAGGTAATGGGTGGCGATGGGCCAATTCTCGAATCGCTGCGCCACCTGACAGCAGATGACTTCTTGCAAGTAGCTGAGATCACTCATATTGCTGACCCTGCTGTCGCTAAGCAAGCGAAGGCCTTGAGCGAGTCTACGAAGCTCAACCTCGGCTATGGCGTCCAGCCGATCCTCTTGCGCAATCAACTGAATCTGGCCAGCATCGATGAGTCACACCGGCAAGCTGTCGTAGTACGGGTCAAGCAAGCCGTAGACGAAGCCTATGCAATGGGTACCCGTGTCCTTGGGCTCTTTGACGGCCCCTCGTCGTTTCCTGGCGAAGAGTATAAAGACCAAGCTCTCAGCGCATTTGCCGAATCTCTCAAGGAGATTTGCGCTTACGCTGAGCAACAGCGGACTGACTACACGCTCTGGGTATCCCTCGAACAGTTCGACCGGGACGTGGACAAGAAGAGTCTCGTCGGGCCTATAGAGGACACGCTGCCACTCTGCCAAGCCGTACGCGCTCAGTGCGGAAACTTCGGCCTGCTCGTAGACCAGGGGCACCTGCCTCTGCTTGGTGAGACGCCACATGCTACGCTCTCAGCTGCCCGGGAGTACTTGGGACACATTCACCTTGGCAGCTGCATCAAGCAGCCGGGGCACGCGCTCTACGGTGATCAGCACCCCCGTTTCGGCCACGAGGACGGTGAGAACGACACCGCTGAACTCACTGAATTCCTCCGCATTCTGTTCGAGATTGGGTACTTTGACAGTGATGTCCCAACGGATAAACCGCTCTGCACGTTCGAACTGAAGCCCGCGCCCGGCGAGGATTCACTCTCTCTCATGGCCAATGCCAAGCGGACCTTCCAGGCCGCCTGGGCGCAACTGTAAACTCGACTGAGCAACAAGAAAGAGTAGACATACCATGCAGCCGAAAGTCTATGTCACGCGCCGGATACCGGAATCAGGAGTCAAGCTCCTCCAGCAGTCGTGCGACGTGGAGATCTGGGATAGCGATGACGTCGTGCCGCGCGATGTCTTCTTGAAGGCAGTTGCCGACAAAGACGCCGTGCTATGCTTGCTGACCGAGAAAGTGGATGCTGAAACTTTGGATGTGGCGAAGAACGCGAAGATTTTCGCCAACATGGCCGTGGGCTTTGACAACATCGATGTCGCGGAGTGCACGAAACGCGGCATCATGGCGAGCAATACTCCCGGCGTGCTCACCGACACGACGGCAGACTTTGCCTTCACGTTGCTCATGTCCGCAGCGCGACGCATTCGCGAGAGCCACGAGTTCGTTCAGGCCGGAAAATGGGAAACGTGGGGACCGCTCTTGCTCATGGGGCAAGACATCCACCACGCCACGCTTGGCTTGATTGGATTGGGACGGATCGGGACCGAGATGGCCCGACGCGGTCAGGGATTCTCGATGCGCGTGCTTTACAACGACGTCGTTCGACGAGAGGATCTTGAGCAGGAACTTGGTCTGGAATACGCCGAATTTGACACGGTGTTAGAGGAATCCGATTTTGTAAGTCTGCATGTCCCGTACCTACCTGCGACGCATCATCTTATCAGCACGGAACAGCTTGCGAAGATGAAACAATCAGCGGTGCTCATCAATACTGCCCGCGGTCCCATTGTTGATCCGCAGGCTCTGTACACCGCACTGAAGTCAGGCGAGATATGGGCGGCCGGGCTCGACGTTACGGATCCTGAGCCAATTCCTATGGACGATCCGCTTCTCACGCTGGACAATTGCCTGATCGCGCCGCATATTGCGAGTGCCAGCTTCAATACCCGTAGCGATATGTCTGAACTGGCAGCGAACAACATCTTGGCCGCAATTGCCGGCGATCGTCCTCCCACCATCCTCAATCCTGAGGTGATAGAGAATTCCTAAACCGCTTGCGCCGCGCAGGTGGCTTGCTTGGGCCTTGAAACAGCCAGCAGGCGCTTGGCACGCCGGGGCGACGAGTGACTAGACGGTGAAGGTAAGTTCCACACGCGAATCGTGTGGATTCGCTAGGAGCCCCGAGACTCCTCAGCAGGCTGCGTCTTCCAAGGCAGCAACCGCAGCCTTGCCCGCGCCGGAACCTGGAAGACCGGGGGCATGGCGTACGTCTTCACCTGACTGTGGACGGCGATGCTCTGCAATAAGCCAATGCCTAAGAAGGTAGCTAACAAGGCGCTGCCGCCGTATGAGAGGAAAGGCAACGGAATTCCGGTAACAGGCAGCAATCCAATTATCATTCCCACGTTGACAAACGTCTGTAGGAATAAAAACGTTGTAACTCCCACGGCGATATTCTGGCCGAAGTGGTCGCGTGAGCTTGTGGCAATCAGCGAAGCGCGCATGAGAATCACTACAAACAGTCCAAGCACGAGCATGCTGCCCACGAATCCAAGTTCTTCTGCCAGGACAGCGAAAACGAAGTCCTTATGTTGCACGCGCAGGTACTCCAACTGGGTCTGCGAGCCCTGAAACAGACCCCGGCCCCAAAGCTCACCGGCGCCAACACTTATGCGCGCTTGGAGCACATTGTAGCCGGCGCCAAAAGGGTCCGCTGAAGGATCAAGGAACGTCGTTACGCGCTCCCACATGTACTCTTTTACGCGAATGAGCTGCAAGAAAACTGCGCACAGCAAACCAACGGACATAGCGATGATGTACCGGAACGGCACCCCTGCCATAAATACCATCGCCCCCCATATGCCGAGGAACATCAGCGTGGTACCAAGGTCCGGTTCTCTATACACCAAGAAAGCCGGAATAGCAGTGATAACTATAGAACCGAAGAAATAGCGAATGTCTTCAACCCGGTGCGGCCCAGCGCTAAAGTAGTGGGCAAGCACCACAATCAAGGCAATCTTTGCAAGTTCGGAAGGCTGCAGGGAGAAGGGTCCAATTATGAACCACCGCTGGGAACCCCCAATGGACACACCGGCAACAAGCACCGCGGCAAGCATTAGCACGGATGCGCCATAGCCTATCCAAGCTAAGCTGCCGAGCCAGCGGTAATTCAGCCTGGGGGAAATGACTAAGATCACGATGCCCATGCCCAAGAACGCCGTCTGCTTGATGACGTCCACGGACATCCCGGACTCAATGAGTGTCGCGCTGCGAATGAGCACTATGCCGACAGCGCCTAGGACAATTGCAGCAATTGTCAGCCAGTAGTCGTATAGTTTCCACTTGCGTACAGCAATCATGCTATTGCTGAGCCTTCCCGGCAGACTCGAAGTAGAAGCGGGTCAACTTATCTGCGATTGGGGCTGCGAACTCAGAGCCCTCACCTGCGCCGTAAAGCACCACGGCAAAAGCAATCTCTGGTACGTCAAATGGCGCAAATCCCGTGAAAAGTGCGTGTGTCGGCAAGTATCCGTTCTCATCACGGGGGCCGGGGTACTCTGCGGTGCCGGTCTTTCCGGCAATTCCGTACGGGTTTGAAGCTATCCGGATTGCAGTACCGCGAACCACCACGTCACGCATTGCATTTCGGATTAGGGCTAGCACCTCTGCAGAATAAGGCAGATTGTGAGCCAACCGCCGTGTGATTGGCTGCACCTGCTCGCCATTGGCGTCCTGAATCTCAGCAGCCATTCTAGGGTACATCAACTTGCCGCCATTTGCAATAGCCGCAGTAAAATTCGCAAGTTGCAGCGGCGTGCTGAGGACATCGCCCTGTCCAATGGCGGAATTGTAGGAGTCGCCTTGGAACCAAGGCTCATTCTTTATGCGCTGTTTGCGCTCTGGTGTGGGCATGAGACCTTCCAGCTCGCCTGGGAGATCAATGCCCGTAACTTGCCCAAAGCCACAGGAGGTGGCGGCTTGCGCGAGCGCCTCAGGCCCAATCCCTCCAAATTCCGTATAGGGGCTCCCGCCGACCAAGGTGTAGAAGAAAACGTCGCAAGAGCGGACTAAGGCTTCATATGCGTTGACAAAGCCATGTCCGCTGCGTTTCCAGCAGCCAAATTCCCATCCGCCAGGAAGCGTTAGCCCACCCCGACACTCAAATCGCATTTCCAAGTCTAGATTGTAGTTTTCCAGCCAATGCGCGAGACTAACAAGCTTAAAGGTGGAGGCTGGCGGGTAAAGTCCGGCAATGGTCTGATTGACTAAAGGCCGCGACGGATCGTTGGCAAGTCGTTGGTAGTCATCTTGTGATATTGACCGGGCAAACAGATTGTTATCGAATCCCGGCAAGCTAACCAGGGCCCGAACTGCCCCACTTGCGACATCCAAGGCTACAACCGCGCCGGATGGCGCTCCTGACTCGACAAGCCCTTCATGGAGCATTTCAGTGACGGCTTCTTGGAGATCCAAGTCCATTCCCAACACAATGTTGTTCCCGGGTTGGGAAGGAGATTCACGCAGTACGCGTACGGTGCGGCCATACGCATTCACCTCAACGTTTCGCTGGCCCTTCTCACCATTGAGTTCTGTCTCATAGATGGATTCTATCCCGGCAATGCCTACCTGGTCATCCCGCTCATACCCCCGATTCAGGTAAAACTCTCTTCGCTCGTGGGGAATTGGACCGACATACCCGAGAACGTGACCTACGCTATCCCCATCAGCATACTTGCGAATTGGTCGGCTCACGGCAGAGATGCCCGGAAGATACGGGTTCTCCTCCTCGATTACGAGGGCAACATGACGTGGTACGTCACGTTTCAAGACGGTTTGCTGATACGGATTCGATGAGCCTTCAGCCATCAATTCCAAGATTGTAGGCGCCGGCATGTCGAGAAGCCTTGCAAGACGTCTCGCCACGTTCTCCGTCTCGTCCCGCGGCAAGTCGATCATACGCGCCTCTACGCTAAAGCTGGGCGCATTGATGGCTACCCGTTGTCCGTTCCAATCATAAATGACGCCGCGAAATGGCTTGACAGAGAGCACACGTAGCCTGTTGTTCTCCGCCTGGTTGCGATACTCCGGCCCTCGAACGATTTGGATGTACCACAACCGAGCGACGAGCGCGAGAAATGACCCCAACAGAACGATGCGGAGCAGATAGAAGCGTATTGCCTCTCGCCGTGTCAGTAATCTCTTCTCCTCGGCCACTATCGCCTCCTGATACCCGGACTCCCTGAGGCCACTTCGAGAAAGCGAAATCCAACGAAGACTACCAATGGAGCAAAGAGCGCGTTGAGTATCGCCGTTGGCAACGCCATCTCCAAGAGCATATCGCGAAACGAAAATCTATGGTCGAATGTAATTAACAGAGCGCCAAGTAGGACAAAATAGACCGCAATTACCCAAATTGCCGTGACTGCCGCCAGCACTGCTCGGTTTGGTTGAACGACGCTGATCGCGAATCCTCCCACGAAGCCCGCAATTGTCAGTGCAAGGGCACTCAATCCCCAATGCGCATCGGAAAAGACATCCAGGAGCAACCCTCCTACGAAACCCCAACCAGCGCCGCCTGCCGGGCCATACCAAAGTGCTAAGAAGGTCACAATTTGCAGCATGGGCAGCCAAACAATGCCAAACAGCGGAAAATGCCACACGACGCTTGTTTGCACCACGGCAGCCACCAGCATCAAAATAACGATGGCAGGACGTGAAACGTCATTCATAAATTGGGCCCCGTGATGTCTCTCTCCTCCAGCGGCAGCGGCACGAAATTCGCTACCACCATCACATATTCCAACTGCGAGAAATCCACATACGGTTCGATTACTGCAGTTTGGAAGACTTCATAGTCCTCTTGCTGCACGTTTACGACTTTGCCCAATACAAAGTCTTTCGGATAGCCACCGCCCACACCACTTGTCACGATAAGATCGTGCTCGCTAAGCTCCTCGGTCTGCAAGATATATCGCATTTGCAGTCCGTCGGGTGTGCCGTAAACAATGCCGAAGGCTCGGCGAGGGCCGCCCTGAACAACAGCATTCACCGCCATTGAAGGGCTTGTAATGAGCTGAACCTTTGACCAATGCGATGTGACACTGGTGACTTTGCCCACGACTCCGAGATGGGTCACCACGACCATACCTCTCTCCAGCCCACCATTGCTTCCGCGATCGATAATGATGGAATCCAATAGGTTGGTCGGGTCTCTCCCAACGACCTGGGCAGGTAGCAAGTCCCACTCAGAAGTCGTTTGCACATATCCCAGTTGCTCGCGCAATGTGCGGTTTTCAATCTTTGCACCGCGGAGACTTACGACTTCCTGAAAGAGGTTCTCCACATCACGACGGAGTGCGGCATTCTCCTCACGGAGGTTACGCGTCTCTTGGAACGAACCTAAGACATAGGCAGCCGCGCCGGTAGTGCTGTCGAGGGCACGCTGAACTGGCACAGCAACGAATGATACGGCATTTTCCACAGGGCGAAGCCAGCCCTGTCGGGAAAGGAAGACGAGCAATACCGCGGCAATGACTAGGAGCGCAAGCCGTAGAGCCAGTGCTTGCGGCTGAACGTTGAAGTCACGCATTATGTCTCAGGTACCAAGCCAAGGTCAAGAGGTTACATGCGCGTACTCACGTGAATCGGAAACGAAGAGCTTCTGGTAAGACTCGATATCGTCGAGGCACGCTCCCGTTCCCAGCGCTACGCAGGTAAGGGCGTTTTCCGCAATGACCACCGGAACAAGCGTTTCTTCAGAGATCCGGCTGTCTATCCCGCCTAAAAGCGCTCCACCGCCAGTGAGCACAATTCCCCGATCCACGACATCGCCAAGAAGCTCAGGGGGAGTTTCCTCAACCGATACTTTCACTGCTT
Source organism: Chloroflexota bacterium (assembly GCA_026710945.1). Taxonomy (NCBI): domain Bacteria; kingdom Bacillati; phylum Chloroflexota; species Chloroflexota bacterium. The sequence goes on along the minus strand of JAPOQA010000014.1, from coordinate 88,375 downwards.
CGATAATATCGCTCACTGGGCCCGCGATCGCTTCACGCATTTCCGCTTGCGTCACCGTGACCGTCTTCGGGAGGCCCGACAGCATGTCTCGGCCCCGCATCTCGTACACCTTGTCCTGTTCATCCGGCAACGGATAGGCTGACCCCACAGCAATCTTGGTCTCCTCTGCAGTGCGTTCACCAATGAGAAGATCGTAGGCCTGACGGGCATAGTCGATTATAGTCTGGTCCACTTCATCACCAGCGACGCGCACAGAGCGGCTCACCACGATACCGCCCAAGGATACGACCGCCACTTCAGTGGTTCCTCCACCTATGTCGACAATCATGTTGCCGGCCGGTTCATCTACCGGCAGGCCCGCGCCAATAGCCGCAGCCATTGGTTCCTCGATCAAATAGGCCTCGCGCGCACCCGCGTTGATAGCGGCATCCTGGACAGCGCGCTTTTCCACCTCGGTCACACCACTTGGTATGCCAACAATTACGCGAGGTCGGGGGACCAATTGAAAGCTAGTATGCACGCGGTCGATGAAGTATCGGAGCATTGTCTCAACAGTTTCGAAGTCAGCAATGACCCCGTCCTTGAGAGGACGTACCGCAACGATGCTTGCCGGCGTACGCCCAACCATCCGTTTCGCTTCCGCGCCGACGGCGAGCACTCGCTTCGTCCGCATGTCCATCGCAACCACTGAGGGCTCGGAAACGATGACACCCCTATCCTTGGCATACACCAGCATGTTTGCCGTGCCCAAATCGATTCCCAGGTCTTGAGAAAATAGACCAAGGAACGAACTAAAGGGACCTAGTATGCTTGAACGCCAAGAAGAGAGCGGCATAGCCTATCTCACATCCACAAATGCTCTTGGGGGAGCCAAAGTATCACAAAGGGGGAACCGAACGAACAGCCCATAGGTAGAACTTCATCCTACCTAATCACTCTCAATCCAATACATTCTAGCACACTAACAGCTTGCCAGCACGTCCAGCGATCAAGACACTTTCAAACTTGACAATGCATCCCACTGTACAAGTCTTCATGGCCCGTAGCGACCTACAGGGTCACTATTTAGCAGCTTCCCACCCTATGGTACACTGTTCTTCGCGCAATTCCTCGCACCGACAAATTATGCCAAACTGCACAGCAGAGGGGAGATTACCCATGCGTGTCGATCGATTGTATAGCCCGAAAGGGCCGCGACCTGCCGGCACATACTCACAAGCAGTGCGCGCGGGCAATTTGCTTTTCATAGCAGGCCAGGGGCCACTCGATCCTCAAAGCGGGGAAATCGAGGGCGAGACTCTTGCCGAGCAGTGTCAAATCACCTTGCAGAACATCAAGAATATCGTAGAGGGTCACGGCGGTGACATTCGCAACGTGGTCAAGGTCAACGTCTATCTTGCTGATATGGATGGCTTCGCGGAGATGGATAGCGTTTACAAGACCTTTTTCGGCGAGTATCCTCCTGCCCGCACGACCGTGGGCGTGCAAATGAACGATATCCTGATAGAGGTGGAAGCCACTGCAGTCCTCGATGATTAGCCGGCAATAGCGTGCCTATTCCACTCTGGCTTCCTTGAGTTTTGCCATCGTTTCCCGGTACCGCCGTTGCATTTCAGGACCTTGGAGCGTGAGATATTCTTGCTCGAGGGACCGGGCCGCTGTAGTCGACGGGGCAGCCGGTATATCCACCGTCGCGTGCGTGATCTTATCGAACCCGCGCTGATACGCGACCATCTCCCCTTTGTTGACTGCGAGATTCTGCCCTACGTTGGCCTGAACGATGGGCACGCCGTTCTCGCGCGCCCGAGCCAGAACCGCCTGGTTTTGCGCCTTGCTAGTGTTCCCATAGGTAGGAATGTAAAGGATTTGCGCTCCGTCGAGAACGATTGCGCGCGCAATCAAGGGATTCCACCGATCGTTGCATATGAGCACTCCAGCGCGGCCAAACGGTGTATCGAACGCGCGCAGCCTCTTGCCTATCCGGTTGAAATTCCACGAGGAATGCGTGCCCTCCGCGAACTGGCTCTTATGGTAGGAACCGCAAATCTCCCCCGTATGATCGATGAATACCACCGTGTTGTAAATCTCGTTGCCTACTCGTTCGGCGAAGCCAAAGCAGAGACACACACGAAGTAATCCCGCCAACTGCCGAAAACGCGCAACATACTGACCATCCAATGGTTCAGCAATCTCCAACATCTCGTCGGCCGATTTCCTGCCTTCAATGACGTCATAGACAACGTAACCCTCGAAGGCTCCCTCGATCGTCACGATGACATCAGGACTCTCTGCGGCCGCTGTGCGAATCAGCCGTTCCATCTTTGCGGCGTTGGCGGGCTTATCCCACTTCTTCGGCCGCAGTGATATTGCTGCCACCTTGATTGACGAGAACATCCTACACTCTCTCGCTGCCCGCTAACGAACCACAGAAATCGCGGTACCGGCTCGCAGACAGCGGCGTAGCCCGTATCGGACCGACTTAACAATGGACGGTTCGCATGGGTTAGGGTAACTAGCGCCTTCGCCAAGTTTCCTCCTGAGCGCACTTGAGTGTCGCATCGCGCTACAAGGAAACTGACCCACCCTCAGACACAGACCAGAAACGACTGAAACTCTCACTCAACCCCTTGCCGAATTTGGTGCTTCGTGTGGACCAATTGGATTGCACCCAGACGCCATAAGACCGCTCACGCGCACTCTCCAATGGTCGCAGCAAGAGTGCCGATTGCAGAGTCTATCCTCTTAAGCGTTCTTTGGCGACCAAGCACAACCATCGTCTCGAATAGCGGAGGCGTGGCGGTCTTGCCCGTAATTGCCACACGAATTGGCATGAAGAGCTGACCCGCCTTCCATCCCAACTCGGTTGCCAGGCCGCGCAAGCACGATTCAATTGGCTCATGGTCCCATTTCTCAAGTAACTCAAGCCCTTCAAGTACGCGCTTCAACGCACCAAGCGAGGCCGTGGGTGTCTGCTTCTTGGCGATGAGAGATTTTGGATCCGGGGCCACGTTTTCCGCGAAGAAGAAATCAAGGATTGAAGGTGCTTCCGCCAGATTCTTCAAGCGCTCTTGCTCAAGTCCGACAGCCTCGCGGAGATAGTCCATATCGACGTTATCCGGTTCGATTAACCCCGCATCCGCCAAGAACGGGACACTGCGTTCAGTCAGATCTTGTATCGCCAGACTTCGGATATAGACGCCATTGAGCCAAATGAGCTTTTGGAGTTCAAATACTGCGTTAGCTTTATTCACCCGCTCCAGGCTAAAGGCTGCAGCAAGCTCGCTCAGACTAAACACTTCCTGAGTATCGCCTGGGTTCCAGCCCAGCAACGCCAAGAAATTTAATACTGCCTCGGGCAGGTACCCTAGTTTCGCGTAGTCGCCTACAAGCACTGCCCCGGAGCGCTTCCCCAGTTTCGTGCGGTCGGGATTGGTCAATAGAGGAAGGTGCGCGTACGCCGGCAAATCAAATCCGAGGGCACGGGCAATTGGAATCTGGCGATGCGTATTGTAAAGATGGTCGGCCCCGCGGATAACGTGGGAAATGTGCATAAGGCTGTCGTCAATAACCGACGCAAAATTGTACGTCGGCATACCGTCGGCGCGCACGATCACCAGGTCGTCGAGCTCTTCGGCAGCAACCTTCATTTCGCCGCGAACAAGGTCCACAAACTCGACCGTACCCTCATGGGGAGAATGAAACCGCACGACGGACGAGTCTCCAGAGCGTTCCCGGGCCGCCCGCTCCGCAGCCGAAAGGTGAAGGCACGTCTGGGGGTATCGAAATGGGCGGCGCTCCCGTTGCGCCTGTTTGCGCAGACTGTCAAGCTCTTCCGGAGTGCACCAGCAACGGTATGCCTTGCCGTTTTCCAAGAGCTTTTCAGTAAAGCCTTGGTAGAGTGGGAGTCGCTCACTCTGGCGGTAAGGCCCAAATTCACCGCCCGCGGCAAATCCTTCGTCCCAGTCAAGGCCCAACCAGCGGAAACTAGACAGCACGCCCTCGATATCCGCTTCCGTGGAGCGCTTGGCATCGGTGTCATCGATGCGGAGTATAAAGACCCCACCGGTTTGGCGGGCGTAAAGGTAGTTAAACAGTGCCGTGCGGGCATTGCCAACATGGAGATTACCGGTAGGACTGGGCGCGATGCGTAAGCGGACTGAATTTCCCATTCTCTGCGATCTTCTCCTCACTGCGTTGCGGAAAGGCACATGCCATGTACGCGCCGGCCAAGAACCGGCTCAAGTTCTGTCGATTGACCAAAGTCGGCAACTGAAACTGCCTGAAGGAACGAGACTAAACTCAGCGACGGCAAAGAAACTCTAACTTGCCGCCAAGGTCTGACTTTGCGCTGAGGCAACATCGCCCTAGGCGAATAGGTGCCTCTTGCATTGCCCAAAAAGCCTTAGACCGAGAACTGTGGCGGAGAGGGTGGGATTCGAACCCACGAGGCGCTTGTGGCGCCTACTCGCTCTCCAGGCGAGCGCCTTCGACCACTTGGCTACCTCTCCACACCGCGAACGTACAATCACCTAGTCGCGGACCTGTCTTTGCCTTAGTCCTTGCACTCGTGCCGCTTGAAATCGTCACAGCGAGAACGCAAGCCTTCGCAAGAGTTGTACATGCACTGAGTCTAGCAGCGCCGTAACGCCAGCGTCAAAGCCCAAGCAAGGAACGTGAAAAGCCGTTCGCTTGTCAACCTCACGCAGTCCTTGCCCGATTCCGCATAGTTGACAGACGGCTCCACGCAAACCTACCATGGCAGGTACAATGACACCGCAAGCAAGTAGTCCCTCACGTTCATAACCAATTGCATGTCTGAGATTGCGGAATCCTCCTCGACGCTCATTGCAGACGTTGGCACGTTTAGCACGCGTGTTTCGCTCTTGGAGCGCATTGAAGGCGAGTTTCGATTGGCTGGAGCAGCGCGTGTGCCGAGCACGATTGGCCCTCCAGCTTCCGACGTAATGCTCGGTGTTTCCCGCGCTTTGTCAGAACTTGAGCGCACTACCGGCTGGCACGCCCGACAAGACGCGGTAAACAGACTCGCAGTTACCAGCATAGGCCTCACTGCAGTGACGAGCCTTCTTAGTTTGGGCAGCACCCGGACTTTGAACGCATTGCTTGAAACATTGCAAGCGACGCCAATCACCCCCATTGATATCTTCGATCTCAACAACCGTCCGCCCGATGCATATCAATTTGTCTACCAGCGACTTATAGAGTCACCCTTGGATGCTCTGATCATACTTGGCAGCGAATCTGACAATGACTGGGAGACAGAAGTCGCGAGAATAGGCGAAATTATCCGGAACGTGCTCAGCACTCACCGAAATGCCTGGAATCTGGCCGTAGTCTTCATTGGTTCCAATACTCACGCACAATTCTTGCGGACATTCCTCGGCGAGCGGGCCCCGCTACACCATATGACCCTCGACCCCGACCAATCGTCGAGCGCCACCCTTGCCACCCTCGAATCCTTGGTTCAGACGATTGCAAATGAGAGACGTCGGCAACTCCTGCCGAACTACGCCGGACTGAGCGAGTGGGCGGGGTCCAATCCGATTGACTATCAAGACGCACTCGCTCACGTCACGCAACAGTTAGCGCAACGCTACAGCATTAATGTGCTTTCCCTGGACCTTGGAGCGAGCCACGCGGCTGCGATTGCCAGCCTGCCAAATGGAAACGTGCGAAAGGCCTCCCTGGATGGTTTTGGCACGCTGCGCAGCCCGCAGAATGTCCTGATAGAGGCGGGCCGCGAGGCCGTTGAACGCTGGCTGCCGTACGACTTGGACGAGAGTCGCCTGGATGACTTTCTCCTCCACCGCCTTGCACATCCCGCCTCCTTACCCACCACCGTAGAAGGCCTCGTCCTAGAACATGCGTTCGCGCGAGAAGCCCTGCGAAGTGTGGTTGAACTCATAGATGATCAAACCGTTGATGGGCAGACTGCCTCGCCGTGTGCCGCTGCGGACGTCATAATCGGCTGTGGCGCGACACTGGGCGGCGCGCCTCGGCTGATACAGGCCGTAATGATGATGCTCGACTCCGTCTTGCCCACGGGCTTTACGCAATTTGCATTGGATCGCGCGGGCGCTCTCCCCGTGTTACTGCTCGACAAGGCCATCGAGGAAGGCAATCCATTCATTGAACAGGATGTCTTGCTAAGCCTAGGTGTGAGCATATCTCCCACCGGCCGCATGGCCGAGAATCGCCCCGCCTTGAGACTGCGCGCCGGCATGCCATCTCGTTCCCCCGAAGAGATTTCGGTGAATTTTGGTGCCGTGGAGGTAGTGCCTTGGGAGGGCGGAGCCGGCTCTACCCTCGAAGTGTGGCCCGCAACGAGACTCAACCTCGGCGTGGGGCGGGGTCGAGGAGCCGAGCCGCGTGCCAGCCTCTTTGGCGGTTCTTTGGGGCTGGTCGTTGACGCGCGCGGACGACCCATGGACCTCGATTCCCATAGGGACAAACGTCAAGCCAAGATCCTTGAGTGGATGCAGACAACTGGGGCCTATCCCACGCTGTCTTTCTCTGGGAGATCTAGCTAATCATGGCGACTATGCTTGCACTTCGCGGCACCGCGAACCCGCCTACGCCAACCCCGCAAATCGGCCGCTACCTCTTGCAGTTGCGCCGGGTGTTGCCTGCCGACGGTACTCTCTCGGTTCAGCCCGGTGACAAGGTAGAGCCCCACACCATCGTCGGTTCGTGCTCACTTACGCCCCAAAGGACGGTGTTAGACCTGGCGAGCGCGCTTGGCGTCTCTCCTGAGCGCGTAGAAGAGTCGCTCCTCGTTTCTCCTGGCGAGAATTGCGCGGAAGGTGTGCTGCTTGCCGCCCATCGTCGCTTTCTTGGCCTGCGCACCCGCACAGCAGTTGCCCCGTTCGCTGGCCGCATCGGTGACGTCTCTTCACGGAGCGGCCTTGCCTGGTTTGAAGGTGCAAGCCGTGACGTCAACTTGCCTGCCGGACTTTACGGCAGTGTCATTGATGTCATTCCGCCGCGAGAAGTCGTGATTGAGGCGGAGGCTGTGGTCGTGCGCGGCGCCTATGCCGTAGGCGGCGAGGCATCCGGCAATCTGAGCACAGTGCTATCCCAAACCCCCGAGAACGAAGAACGCCTCATTCTCGTGACACGAGAACCGGCAGGCGTGGATACCATGCGGCGTGCTACCCAGCTTCAAGCAGCCGCCGTGGTGGCGCCATCTGCCTCGCGGCAGGATATGGCGGTCCTTGGCATGGACCCCTTGGCTCGCCCGACCTCTCATACGTGGAAGGGCCCGCCGCTCTTGCTTACGGAAGGATTCGGGGAGCAAACTATGACCGAGACGCTCTGGGAGCTCCTAACTGCGCAACCCGTGCCCTGGGCGACCGTCGTTGCCCGGCCCGACCTGCATGTCTTCCTGCTCATTCTGCCCATTCGCTCGCTGGCGCCGAAAGATGCCTGGACGCGCTTCGGCCCCGGCTCGCGGCTCAAACGCGCCGGTATGTCGGTGGAACCGGGCGAAGTGCGTTTGGACGCTTTTCTGCCGTTTCCCGTAGCCGTGTCGTCCGGTCTGCGGCTCCCCGCCGTGGAGACTATCGACGCCGAGGAGCAACGCAGCCGTATCCCCATCTCCGAGCTGGAATGGCTGATGTAACCGGGTTGCGACACGCGGAAATCGGCTAGGGTGAACGGAGCCAGCTCTTGCCGCCTAGTCTGTTAGCACACCCTGCAACGAGACCCCACGTAACCAACGATGATCCTCCCGTTGCGCGGCGCACGGTGGTTCGCTACTATAGCGGTTACACACATGCACTTCGAGGAGTCCGGTGTCAAACGGCCGCATCGGGCCGGTCTGAGAATACATGGTGAGGCAGCCGCGCCCGAGCAGAGACGTACCCGTGAAACCCTTGCTCCCCATGAGCGCACGCTGACTTACGTGTGCCGGCTTCGGAGATACAGTCTGCATTCCTCGTGTGCGAAAAGAAGGAAGAGCGATGTCGGCGAGGGATTCCTTCCACCGTGGCGCGGCGATGTAGGCTGTCTCTTTGGACAAGGTTTGTTCTTGCGGCGTTGCTCGCTTGCCTCGTCTCCCCTCAAAGCGCTCACGCCGACGGCACCGTCGTAATCAACGAGATCTATCCGGATTACGCCGACGGTACCACAAGCTGGATTGAGTTGTACAACACAAGCGCCACGAATACCGTCAACTTGGAGGAATACTGGCAGCTTGACGCCGGCAGTGAATCTACAGGTTACGTTTACGACATCCCGGTCGACACTTCCATTCCGCCCGGCGGGTACTTTGTCATTGATTACGGTATGTCGCTTAGCCCAATTGCGCAGAGCGGAACCCTCCGACTCCGCGCGTTCGACCTTGAAAGCTTCGAATACAGCGTAATAGACCAGGTCGGCTATGAGATCACTGAAGACGGCGCGGCGATGGCGCGGGTGCCGGACGGCTCGTCGAACTGGGCAATGGTCTCCACGCCGACCAAGGGCGCAGCGAATCCGACCCCAACACCCACGCCATCGCCGACGCCTACTGCTACTCCTACGCCGACGCCATCCCCCACGCCCACACCACCTGAGTGCCCCACCGATCCCAGCCCCTCCGCCGTCATCAATGAGGTCTTTCCCGGTATTCCCAACGAGCAGTCAAGCTGGGCCGAGCTCTATAATCGAGGCTCCGCTCTCGTGGATTTGACCTGTTGGTCCGTAGCTACCGGCAGCGAGCCGAGTCCCGATGTTTACCTCCTGCCGAACGGTACGCACATCGAGCCTGGCGGCTTCTTGGTCATTGGAGAGGAAGAGACAATCTTCCCGTTCCCCAGGAGCGGTACCGTCCGTCTCCTTGATCCGGATGGCGAAGCAATGGATCAGGCCGACTATACTATCGGCGAAGATGGCGCGGCGTTTGCGCGGGTTCCGGACGGCTCGTCCGACTGGGCAACGGTATCCACGCCGACCAAAGGCGCAGCGAATCCGACCCCAACACCCACACCAACGCCTACGCCTACACCCACGCCCACTCCCACGCCTACGCCAACGCCAACGCCGACTCCCACGCCTACGCCTACGCCTACGCCCACGCCATTACCTACACCCACGCCAACTCCGACACCTACACCTTTACCTACGACAACACCCATACCTTCACCAACGCCTATGCCTACTTCTACTCCGATGCCATCGCCAACACCTACCCCTACTCACACCCCGACGCCGACGCCAACGCCCACGATTCCTGAGTGTCCGAGCAACGAGAGCCGCAACATCGTGTTCAATGAGATAGTTCCCAGTCTAAGTCTGGAACCGACAGGCTACATAGAGCTATACAGTATTGACTCTATTCCGGTGAAGCTAACCTGCTGGTCCATCGACACCGGAAGCGACGTGAGCGATCCTCCTTACTTGTTCCCAATAGGCACCCAAGTTGATCCTGGGACCTTCCTAGTCGTTGAAGAGATAGTCGAAGTCTTTCCCCTCCCGCAGAGCGGCAGCCTTCGTCTCCTCGACGGCTACGGAGAGGTTGTCATCGAGGTCGATTACGCCATAGCAGAAGATGCCGTCGGCAGAGCACGAATTCCTGACGGCACCGGGGATTGGGTGGACGTATCTATACGCACCAAAGAAACGTCGAACGAGACACCAACTCCCACGCCAAGACCGGCCCGTAGAACAAGCTCAGATGCGAATAGTGCAAGAGAAGCTACGCAAGGCGCGGACTCACGAGGACCAACGCGGCCTGTGCCACAGTCTCTTCGCATAACGGGGATCTACTACGATGGGCAGATTCCCCGGACGGAGGGCGATGAGTTCATCGAGATCCAGAACCAAGGCAACAGAGTGGCATATCTCGTGCGCGTGCGCATTTTGATCCAGAGCGCGACGGCCCGCAGTGCGGTAGCCTACGGCTTTCCCGCTGGAACCAAGCTTGCGCCAGGGGACATCATCGTCATCGCGAAGAATGCCCAGCAATTCACCGCCTACTTTGGCACACAGCCGGACTTCGAGGCGCGCGCTTCAGGAGCGGGATACCGCAACACGTCTGACGTGCCCAACTTGGTCCACGACCGGAGAGTCTCTCGCCGTACGTGGGCGTTGGCGAACTCCGGCGCCACGGTAGCCCTGCTGAGCGATAAAGGCGACGTCATCAATGTCGTAGCCTATGGATATGATCCCGATGGATACTTGGGACTGCGCGGGCTCTTTCCGTCAGCTTCAGGTGGGAAATCGCTCCACCGGGTCGTTGGCGAGGCTACCTCTCCGAGCGCTCCGGCAGCCCTGCGTGTAGACGTACCGTCACCGGGCGCTGTCCCGCCACCGCCCACTCCCACACCGGTAGCGGTGCCATCGCCACTACCCAAGCCCAGTCCGACCCCCACGCCGCTTCCGTCGCCTACCCCCAAGCCGCCATCGCCGACGCCTGTCCTCACGCCATCACCATCACCATCACCTTCACCTTCACCAACGCCCACCGCCATACCACCGACCGCGGTGCCACGCGCCACGGCGATGCCCTCGCCCACGCCAACACCGGCTCCAACGGCAACACCGACGCCGCCACCCACCGCAACTCCAACGCCAACAGTTCTGCAATGCCTTACGGATATTCCCCGTCCTCAATCGCCACAGCGCGTGGAAGTCGTAGGCATTGTTACCGAGATTCGTCCGCTGCCGAACGAGACGCTCGTCTTCATTGCTGACAATTGTGGCGGTGCCATTCTCCACTTGCCAATAGAAGCTTCAATTCCGCCAACCGGAAGCCGCATTCGCCTCACCGTTTCTGCTTACTTTAGCGACACTCGGACCGATCTCTATCTTGCGCCTGGAAACAGTATCGAGTACCTGTCAGGTAGATCGCTACCGCATTCAATTCCCTTCACCCAAGCATTGATGAAACGTGCGCCAACCGGAACTCTGGTGCGGTCAAAAGGCAACATATCGCAGACGAGTGACTTCACTGGAAAGCCTATTTACGACACTATTGTCAGCTTCATCAGACTCGACCCCCACACAAGGGCAGTCCCGCTCGGCCCTGTTGTGCTCTATGGCATCATCGAGTGGCGCGATGCAGTGCCGGAGTTGCGCGTCCACTATGTCGCTCCCGCAAGAACCTATGAATCCAGACTGGCGGATGCATTGCGGGACTGGAATGCACCCCGCGTTGCCAAGCAATACGCGCGGGATGTAATCAACTTCCTGCTAATTAAATCGCTCACACGTGGAAAGAGTCTGTCGCTGCCATGATCGACCAAGTTGCGTACAATCTAAGCAACGAGGCGTACTGCTTGAATTGGGCGCGGAAGGCTTGGCAAAGCAAGGATACACCGGAGGGGTGGTAAGTGTAGCTCAGGTGGCGGACACGCCAAGACTCAAAGCTACGAGTTTCGACCCAGGCAAAGTGTCAAGTCAGACTGCAAGCTGCAACGTCCCGCCCCTCCGCGAGACTCAAGCTTCGTGGGCAATACTGCGGCAATAGAAGAGCAGTTGGGATTTCCTCTTATAGCAGCATCCTGAAGTGCGCCTACGCAGAGTTGCCGAGTAGGCGTTTCGCGTTGAGATGCGCAATCGCTTCCTTGTCGGAGTTGGAAATCTTCGCTTTCTCCAGCTTTGCAATGCCGCAAGCAGGATATTGCAGCGGAAGGCCTATACCGAGCAGCACGCGATCTGCGTCCGCCTGCGAAACCAATTGCGCCATTGCAGCGAGGCCCTGCAAACATGACGTCTCCAGCCAAACGTTGGCGTACGTGTTCAAGAGGTGAACACCGTTCCAAGACTCTTCGCCGTAATTTAAACCGTGGATCACGAATTGTACGCCAGGAAACTGAGAGAAAAGCCGCTCAAAGGACTCAATGGATGCAACGGGGAACGACCAGTCCATGATCGCGCGCATCACTAAGGTAACGACAAGTCCATTTGCCTGCGCCGCAGCGCACAGCGGCTCAAGCTGTGCAGGCAGCGTATTGTGGTGATGGCTGGGATAGCAGCGTATTCCCTTTGCGCCGGCGGCAGCATACTCTCCAATCAGTTCGGTCGTATCGGCCTCAGTGCTGTCAACGGTAACAAAAGGAATAAGGCGGCCATTGGATGCTGCCGCCGCTGCGAGAACCTCATCGTTCCCAAGACGCCAATCGGACTGCAAGGCCCGCGTCGAGCCCACTACCGCACGCTCAATGGAGTGGGAGTCCATGAGCGTGATGACGTCAGCCGCAGTGCGCTGCTTGAGGGGCCAGTAGCCCCAGGCCCCGACAAAACCGGAAAAGTCCCAAACCGTCATTTTTTTCACCGTCCCATTCCACCGCTAGGCATTGAGCGCCAGCATACGCGCCATATTGCCGCCGAATATCAAGTCCTTGTCGGCTTGGCTGATTTCGGCTCCACTGACGCGGGCCATCTGCACACTAACCTCTAGCAGCGGCATGTCCGTACCAAAGATTATGCGCTCCGGGCCAATTCGATCGATCGTGTACTCCAGAGAGCCGTTATTTACCGAGCTACTTGCGGTCTCCAGCAGGAGTGAAGGGTTTCGCTCCGCAGCCTGCACCGCGCGCATCCAGTCTCCCCTGGCCAGCGCCGTATTGCCAGAATGCGCCATCATGAGCATTGCTTCCGGCACGCGCGAGGCCATCACCTCGCACTCTTCGCCGGTGGAATGCGCCAAGATCGGCATGCGATGCGAGGCCGCTCGTTCCAGCACAGGAAAAACAGAGGGGCGCACCAGGGGGATCATCGCGTACGAGTAGATCTTGATGCCGCGCATGCCGTATTCGTGCACGCAGCGGTCGATTTCTTCGAGCGCGCCATTGTCAAAATTCATGGTTGGAATGCTGACGTAACCCAGAATTCTGTCCGGATGCTGACGCATCGCGTTGCCCAGAGCGTCATTTCCCTCGCGCATATCGTGCACGAGCGCCGTAAAGTCGGTCACGAATAGCTTGTCGATACCGTTCTCATCCGCAAGCCGGAGCAGATCGTCCGCAGTCGCGCCAAAGTTGTACGCTGTGGAAGTGCCGACGTGCACGTGTGCATCAATAATCATGGCGGTACTCCTCTTGGGGAGACAGGCTACCAGAGCACTTTCCGCAACGCAAGAATTCTGAACGGCCGGTTCCGGTATACTAGATGGCAGGCCTTACATGCGATAGGCACCCGTTTCCATCAGCCGGTGTTGTTTACACGTACTTCCAAAGACTGACGTTGCATAGCAAAGGTGAAAGAGAGCCATGAAGAAAGCGGTCTGCGGCAACTGTTTCGGCAGTGACATTCCTCTTGTCGACGCGATGAGCATGGCGCATGCGGCAGGATTTGAAGGCATCGAGCCGAGCCTCACCATGGACGGAGCGATCACCACGGAGTCTTCGGAGGATGATCTCAAGCGGCTGCGCGATCACGCGGAGAAGACTGTCACAATCCATGGCCTCATGGGAGGGCAACCGATTCGGAGCGCGCCACTCACAACCCTCGACGAAGATCAGATTAGAAAAGGCGTTGAGAACATCGCCAAAGCCTTGAGAGTAGTAAAGATTCTCGGTGGCACGAGCCTGCTGGTCGTGCCGGGCACCGTGAGCGTGGACGTGCGCTACGATATCGCATATGAAGGCACGCTGGAGGGCTTAAAGCAGGTTGCGCCGATTGCGGAAGACCTTCAGATTCACGTAGCCGTAGAGAACGTGTGGAATAAATTCCTGCTTTCGCCGGTCGAGATGCGAAACTTGATCGATGAAGTGAACAGCCCGTATGTGGGTTGTTACTTTGATGTTGGAAACTTCCTCGGTTGGGCGATCCCGCAGCACTGGATCGAGATCCTCGCAGACCGCATCAAGAAGGTACACGTGAAGGATTTCAAGGTCGACGTTGGCAATCGTCACGGATTTGTAACCCTCTTGCAAGGCGACGTTGACTGGACGGCAGTCCGCCGCTGCTTACGCTCAATTGGGTACGACAGCTACCTCTCCGCCGAAATTCCGCTACACGATGTATTTCCCGAAAAGAGCCTCTTGGACATTAGTACCAGCCTGGATACGATCATCGCGAGCGCCTAGGAAAGTACGGTCAGCCTAAGCTGCGGCTTTACTTACTAGGCTCTGGCCCCCATAATATAGTGCGCCGAAAGCAGGAGCACCTTGCTTTCGTGTGCAAAGTGCAACTCACACCGGAATGCCGCCTGCAGGATACGTCTTAGGGGCGCGAACGTATCCTGACGGGCGGCATTAGTTTTGGACCTCCCTGAGTACCCGACGCAGCTCGCCTGGCGCTTCATTGAGCGCGAATGACGTTGCCGTCCGGATCCAATTCGACTAATCGAAACGCCTTCCCGGCCCGGTATGACTGGCACTGATTCTCCGGCAGGTCGTCCACCGGCTGGCGCGGCGAGTGAACGATGTCCGCTGCCCATCCATTCATGAGCTCTTCCGACAGGCACGGTCCTTTGGAAAAGTCGACACCGTCAGCTCTCTTCTGCGCGTAGATGTCTTGAGCGAGGCCAATTGCGCGCTCCCGTTCCTCAACGACGTCCGCACCGGAACTCGCCAGGCGCACGAGCACGAAAATAAAGAGGAATACGAGCGTGAAGGCAAGGACGAGGGGCAGCACGCGATAGCGAATTATGTCACCTACCATCACTCCGTCCCGTCGACGAATTGGTAGTTCTCCCGCTGTGGGCGCTGCCGGCCATCTACGGGGTATCTTTTCGTCCACCTTGCAAATTGCCAGCCGCGACCTACGCGCTCTTTATTCTCCATTTCATCCAAGCGCAACCAGGCGTGCGTCGGTTGCGGGAAGAGCGCCCAGTCGTCGCCATCCAGCGGGTCCTCGTATCGCGCGGCTCGGAAGTGTGCAATAAGGGCCGCCTTCAGCTCCTGTTTTGTGCCGGTGAGACTGGGTTCATTGGCGTAATTGATCAGCTCATTGCCGCCGTCGCGGTAATTGAGAAGCAACTCCATGCGGTCCGGCGCGCAATAGACGTATTTCCATTCATCATTCATCGCGCAGTACATGCCGAGATCCTTCTCTTTGATCTGCCCAAAGAGATAGGGCCTGCCCACCAAGCCATCGTGACCGGCCGCGGTTAAGAGAGACATGCCATCGAGATCGGGCGCCTGCGCTTCCAGACCCGCAGCGGCCAGGAGAGTTGGCGTTACGTCCTGTAAACCCACGAGATGCTCGCGCACGGCGCCCTCCGGCAGGGTGCCCGGCCACGAGACGATGAACGGAATGTGGCATGCGGGCTCGTAGTAGTTGCGCTTGCCGAATGCGTAGTGGTCACCGAGAAACTCACCGTGATCGGCAACGAACATGATCAACGTGTTCTCTCGCTGATTGGTGGCTTCCAAGGCTGCCAGAATTTCGCCAATCCAGCTATCGATAAACGAAACGCATGAGAAGTAGTACGCCTTCATTGTGCGCAGTAGGTTGTCGTCCGGAAAGAGATCCATCCACTTGCTGCGGTTTTGGCTCCGCTGAAACCAGGTATGCCACGAAATCTCTTGTTCACTGCGCACCGGGAGAGGCATGTCAGTGCTGCGGTAGAGCCGGTGCCACGGTGACGGCGGGTCGAACGGAGGATGAGGCTTGATGAAAGATGTCCAGCAGAAGAATGGTGCGTCTTCATTGGTACGTTCTTCGATGAAATCGATAGTCTTCTGTGCTGTCCAGGCCGTGGTGTGGAGGCGTTCAGGCAATTGTGAAATCTGGGGGACGTAGTAAAGCTCATGCCTGATGCCGTGCGGCTCTTCCACGTGGCTGTACCCGGCTGCAAGCACATCTTGCAAGAACTCATCATTCTCCACGCTGCGGGGAACTTCCTCGCTGAGCCACATGCGATCAAAACCGTGCTGCTCGCGCACGGGAGTGAAATGCATCTTGCCGACGGCTTGCGTGGTGTACCCAGCGGCACGTAGTCGGGTCATCAGTGTCGGATAGGTGGCCGGCAGCGCATATCCGTTATCGAAGATGCCCGTGCGGTGAGGTAGTTGGCCGGTCATGCAGATTGCGCGCGCCGAAACGCACACCGGTGACTCCGTGTAGCCATAGGCAAATCGCACACCTTCGGCGCAGAGGCGATCGAGATTTGGGGTCTGGATTAGTTCGTTCCCTGCAGCCCGCAGTGCATCAAAGCGCAGTTGGTCGCACATGATGAGCAACAGATTTGGTCGAGAATTAGACATTTAGTATCTCCCATGTTCGGTTGCTACAACGGTGCAGGGCCAGGAGCGAGTGTGTGAACCCTTGCAAGTGTCGCGGCCACACGCGGCAGCCCGAGCTACCGCCGACATTGGCGGGCAAAGCCCCCACGATTTCGGCTATTTCTCGTCGTCAGATCTTCTTCGAGGAGCATGATTTGTCAGGCTATGCCAAATTATGCTACCTTACTTTTCGTTGCTTTTTGGCGACGTGAATAGATTTTTTCGGTCGCAAGTGGGAACCGCCGCACGTGTTATTGTAACTAAACCACATGCAAAGAACTGGTCCTGCAATGAGGCCGGGCGGATTATTTGCATCTTGGGTGGGCATTAGTATAATAGATCGAGGCGCGAGCGAGCATGAAATATTGTGTCTTTACCGGACAGCAAAGTGCCGTTGCTTCAGGCGCAGACTAAACCCTCAAGGAAGCACCAATCCGTGACAGATCGGACATATCAGAGACGGCCAAATGTTGACCGCCCTGGCGCCTCGCCAGGGAGTTTAGTGTCCATAACCGCCCCGGAACCAAGCTTGTCAGCAGCTACCCTGTGCTCTTGCCCCAAAGAGATTGGGCATAGGATTCTAGCTGCCTTACATCGTCACCGAGGAGACCGGGCATGAACCCTCGTACGTTGCGCATCACGATAGGCGCCCTCGTCGTTATTATTGGACTCCTCACTATTGGCGGCGTTACATTGCTGACGCAGGCTGCGGACGGGCCAGAGCAGCCGATTGAATTCATGCATACGGTTCACGTTGAGCAAAATGACATCGACTGTGTATTTTGTCACCGCAACGTTGAGACCGGCGCGGAGGCTACAATTCCGGCAATTGAACAGTGCATGATGTGCCATCGCGTAATCAATGGTGAGAATCCGAAGGTAACTAACCCATTGCACGTTGCCGAGATCGAAAAACTGCAAGCATACTGGGAGAACCAGCAGCCCATCGATTGGGTGCGCGTGCACGTCATGCCGGACCACGTGCGCTTTGTTCACGCGCCGCACATCAAAGCAGGCTTCGAATGCGCAACGTGTCACGGTGATGTCGGATCGATGGAGCGAGTGAAGCAGGTGCGTTCCCTCAATATGGGCGACTGCCTTGCGTGTCATCGAGAGAATAACGCGCCGACAGACTGCACGATCTGTCACCGGTAGAGGAGAGTCATGCGTCGACGCGACGTCCTGAAATTAGCTGGTACATCGGGCCTAGGGATGGGCGCTGCTGTTGCCTTTGCGGGTTGCGGCACGCCGGATCGTGAATTCCACATTCAAAGCCCGGTGGAGATTCCGGAGGATACGATTACTGGGCTGGATACCTGGTATGCCAGTATCTGTCAGGATTCCGGCGATGGCTGCGGCGTGATTGTGCGGGTAAAAAGCGGTCGCGCACGCAAGATTGAAGGCAATCCCGACTACCCCTTGAACCGCGGTAAGTCTTCCGCCCGGGCACAGGCGGCCCTCCAAACCCTCTACAATCCCGATCGAATCCCCAACCCGATGATCCCACGACGCAACCGAGGCTCCGGTCGCTACAGATTCATGCGCTGGGATGATGTGCTGCCGGATTTTCAGGAGAGGCTCAGCGCTGCCCAAAATGGCGGCATAGTCATGATTACTGAGCCCGTAAACGGGCACTTGGGCATGATCCTTGAACGGTTTACCCAGAATATCGGCGCACGTTGGCTGACGTTCGAGCCCCTTGAGCAGGCCGCCGTGCGGCAAGCCAGTGCACAGGTGTTTGGGACTACCCGCGTGCCGCAATTTGACATTGCAAACACTGCCTATGTGCTCTCCATTGGCGGCAACTTCCTGGAGGGCGGAGATTCTCCGGTTCATTACGGACAGGCATATGGGGAATTCAGGCAGGGAGAAAACCGTTCTCGAGGTACGTTCGCGCATTTCGATACGCATTTGACGATGACGGCGGCGAATGCTGACGAATGGCATCCGGTCAACCCCGGCACGGAGGGAATCCTGGCGCTGAGCATTGCCCACGCAGTATTGGATGGCAGGCCGGTGCCCGCTGCGCTCCAGCCGCTAACCGGCGGCGAAGGATCTTTGGATGCCTACGCGGCCGAGCAGGTCGCTGATGTGACCGGCGTGCCGGTTGAGGTAATTGAGAGGGTTGCCCATGACTTTGCCGCGGCGCCAACTGCGGTGGCGATGGGCGGTGGCAGCGCTGCCGGCCATACGAATGGGCTCTCCAACATGGCCGCCATTTTCGCCCTTAATCTTTTGAAAGGCAACGTGGGACGGCAAGGCGGCGTGCTGCTGAATGCCCCGTCCCCCTTGCCGGACATTCCCGCTGAAGCCCCGGTGACCTCGTATGAAGAGTGGGAGACTTTCCTGAGCGAGATAGAAAGCGGCCAAGTACCGCAAGTACTCTTGATCCATGGCGCCAATCCTGTTTATGGGCTTCCTGGGGTTCTGAATGCAGCCGGTGTCTTGGATGCAATACCCTATATTGTCAGCTTTTCAAATGTCTTGGACGAGACCACGGCATTGGCGGACTTGATCCTGCCTGATCATCACTATTTGGAAAGCTGGGGCACGAGCGTGCCACCGTTGGGCGCAGAGTACTCTACCCTTGGCGTCCAACAACCTGTCGTCCGCCCATACCATCAGGAATTCGAAGGCGCGGCCGGCACGAGGGCGTTCGCGGACGTGTTGCTTGGGTTGGCGCAAACTCTGGGTGGGCCGCTTGCCGAAGCACTGCCGTGGGATTCGATGAGAGATGCTATACGAGCAAGCGTTGATGAGCTTCAGGCTCGCGGTGACGGCTCAGTTACAAGCGACGATCCCGAAGTATTTTGGTTGTCGGTCCTGCAACGCGGGGGTTGGTGGGTGGCTTCTGAACCCGTGACGGCAGAGGCACCCGATCTAAGTGGAGTTCCGGCAATGGAACCGGAATTCAGTAGTGATGCAGAAGACTATCCGTATCATCTCATTGTTACGCCATCGGTACTGCTCGGGGATGGGAGCGGCAGTCTCGCCGCGTCACCGTGGCTGCAGTCCACCGCTGATCCCATGACCACCGGAGTTTGGGGAACATGGGTGGCGCTTAGCCCGAAGACAATGGAAGCATTGAGCATACAGGAAAACGACATTGTGCGCATTACCTCCACGGCCGGGTCACTCTTGGCTCCAGCGTACCCCTATCCCGGCATCGGGGAGGGTGTGGTAAGTGTGCCGCTTGGCCAAGGCCACCAGGAACTAGGAAGGTACGCCGAGAATCGCGGCGAAAATGCGCTGCGTATGCTGGCGCCTGTCATTCAGGAACAGACTGGTGCTCTTGCGTGGTCGGCTACACGGGTGCGGATTGCGCCTACTGGGCGACGGACCCGCCTGCCGCGCATCGAAGGCATCACGGCGCCAGTGCAAATGCCCGATGAAAAGACGTTCCAAGTCACGAACGAAACTCAATAGAAGCGGGGAGAGACGGCGTTGAGACAGGACGCTGAAGGACAAGAACAAGACACAAGCAAGCCGGTGGCAAGCATTGGCCGACGCTGGGGCATGGTGGTGGACCTAGACCGCTGCACCGGTTGCCAGGCTTGCGTCGTTGCTTGCCATGCGGAAAATAACATCGCCCTCAACCTGGAAGACATCGTCTTGCAGCAGCGCGCGATGAATTGGATTCGGATTGAGCGCTATTGGGAAGGGGAATATCCCAATGTAAAGGCGCGCTTCCTGCCGATGTTCTGCCAGCACTGCAACAATGCCCCCTGTGAACCTGTGTGCCCGGTGTACGCCACGTACCACAACCAAGAGGGCCTGAACGTTCAAGTGTATAACCGTTGCATTGGAACGCGCTACTGCGCCAACAATTGCCCGTATCATGCGCGGTTCTTCAACTTTTGGGAACGAGATCTTGAAGACACCCACAGAGAGTATCTGAATCCGAATGTTACGGTCCGCACCAAGGGCATCATGGAAAAGTGCACGTTCTGCGTGCAACGCATTCGCAAGAGCGAGTGGGAGCGCCGGCAGGCAGATGAAGAGTTGCAGGATGGCGACGTGGCGCCGGCATGCGTGCAGGCGTGCCCAACCGATACACTCGTATTCGGCAACCTCGAAGATGAAGACTCGCGGGTCGCACAGTTAGCTAAGAACAAGCGGCACTACCGCGTAATGGAAAACCTTGGCACCGATACCAATGTGATCTACTTGAAGAAGGTTGATCCGCATGCAAGCGAGACAGCACCAGCACACGCTGGAACCGCTGCCAGCTCCGGCAGAAATAGCGCGTGACATCTTTCAGCGGGCACTAGGGAGCAGCGGCGCCTACCGGCTCACGCTGCTGATCCTGTTCCTGCTGTTCCTGGGCGGAGTTGCAGGCTTTGTCATTCGACTCGGGTCCGGTCTGGAAGATCGGGGTCCGTGGGGCTATTACGCCGCCGTGTTCGGGTTTCTTTTCACGGTAGGCCAAGCAGCGCCGATGGTGTCATTTGTCCCGCGGCTCGCCCGCGCGCGTTGGCATGGCCCGTTGACACGAGCTTCACAAGTCGTGGCAGTTGCCGGACTCCTTAACGTCTTGCTCTTTCTCCCACTGCTTTGGTTGGTGCCCTCAAGTGCGGAACGCATAACCGTGTGGTTCAACTGGCCGTGGGGCGCACCGCACTTCTATGACACGATATTCGTACTTATGCTCGTAGCAAATGGCTTTGCGTTTCTCTGGGTGCAGGCAATACCGGATCTTGCTTCCCTGCGCGTACAAAGCGGCGGCACTCATCGCTTGGCTCGGCTGCTCTCAGGTTCTTTTATTGGAACGCCAAAGCAGTGGAAAGTACACCGCATTGGCTTGGCCGTCCTTGGTGGCTGCTATGTGATGAATTTCATCTTTGTTCAGTCCTTGATCAGTCTTGACTACGTCATGACGCTTGTGCCCGGGTGGAAGAGCTCTATGTTCCCGGCGTTCTATAGCATCAACGGCTTGCTTGCCGCAACCGCTACGACCATTGTTGTCATGGCGTTGCTTCGCCGGTTCTATGGTCTGCAGCGCTACATCACCGTAGACCAGTTTTGGAACGTGGCCAAAATCATGCTCGCGCTCAACCTGGCGTGGGCGTACCACTGGTGGGCGGACTTCCTCACTACGTGGTACGGGCGTGTCCCCCGGGAAACGGTGGTCACGATCGGAACGCGAAGCTTCGGCGAGAACACCTGGCTCTTCGTCACCGCCTTCATTTGCTGCTTTGTGTTGCCGTTGCTCATCCTCATGTGGAATCCCTGGCGTAAGAGCGTGGCCGGTCCCACAGTTGTGGCGGCCCTCTCCCTCTTTGGCATCTTCATTCAGCGCATTATCGACTTCGTGCCCGCATATCTCTCGACCCAGGACCCTCTAGATCATGAGTTGCACGAGGCTATCGCTATCCCCTGGCCTGACTTGGCTGATGTACTAATTATCGTCGGAGGATTAGCAGGAGCCATCTTCCTGGTAACGTGGGCAGTAAAGTCTCTAGGACCGCTGTCTAACTGGGAAATGCAGGAGGGCGTATTACTGCGCCGCAATGAAAAATTCTTGAACGCTGAGGTACCGTATGTCATCAAGCCACAGTAAGACAGCGAGCTCATTGCCCTTTCATACCGGTGCGCGCCCAATGAAGGAGTTTAGACCTAATGCATGAGCGCCCACGGCTCACGCCTATTCAGATTAATCGAGACCTACTGCGGTCGGTGTTAGAGACACCGATGATTTTCTATGTTCTGTTGCTGTTGTTGATGGGCTTAGTGGGTCTCGGCGTTGTTGCCGCCACGTTGTTGGTAACGTACGGCTTGGGCGTGACCGGTCTCAACCATCCGGTCTTTTGGGGCTTCTTCATCATCAACTTCGTGTTCTGGGTGGGAATTAGCCACGCGGGCACCATGATCTCCGCTATCTTGCGGCTATCGGCAGCAGAATGGCGCCGTCCGGTGGTGCGGGCCGCTGAGGTCATGACGGTGTTTTCACTTCTTACCGCGGCGCTCTTTGTCGTACTTCACACCGGACGACCGTGGCGCACGCTTTACTGGGCGTTTCCGTACGACTTCGTACGCGGCATTTGGCCCGATGTCCGGTCCCCGCTCGTTTGGGACCCAAGCGCGATCTTTACGTACTTGACGGGGAGTATTCTATTTGTCTATGCCGCACTGATCCCTGATCTCGCTTTGGCAAGAGACAAGACGACCGGCTGGCGACGCTTTGTGTATGGGTTGCTCTGCCTGGGCTGGCGCGGCAATGCGCGGCAGTGGAAACTGCTCAATGCTACCGGCTTACTGCTTTCGGCGCTTATCTTGCCGGTGTTTGTATCCGTCCACAGCATCGTGTCTTGGGACTTCGGCATGTCGCTTGTGCCCGGTTGGCACGTGCACATTTTCGCACCTTACTTTGTTGTAGGAGCTGTGCTTTCCGGTGTGGCGGCAGTTATCGCCCTGATGGCAGTCATGCGATCTCTCTTCCAACTCCACGACTACATTCGCCCTGAACACTTCGATATGATTGGCCGGCTTCTCATTGTTGTTGCATTGGCCTGGGCGTACTTTTATTTCCTGGATGTTGTCTTCGCGCTATTGAGCAATGAAGAAGCGGAATACGAGGTAATGAAGCTGCGGCTTTCACCGCCGTATCTCTACCTATTCCTCCTGATGATTACGTGCAACGTTTTCCTGCCGGTGCCAATTTGGATGTTCAGGAAATTCCGCAGGAACATCGGCATCATGCTCATAACATCCCTCGTCGTGAACATCGGCATGTGGCTGGAACGTTTCTTAATCATTGTTCCCACGCTACAGCGTCGGCATCCCGATGCATTTGCTTGGGGAGACTACTCTGCCAGCCTCGTTGAAATAGCCTTGGTGATCTTCTCGTTCGCCAATGTCGGATTGCTGTTGTTACTGTTTTCGAAGATATTCCCCGTCATCCCTATCTGGGAGGAAAAAGAGGGTCATATCTGGAAGCGCGAATTCCGCATCGGCAAGTTACGCTTGCCCGCAATAGTGAGAGAATAGGGAGGCAACCATGCCCAGTGTTCTGGGATTATTCCAAACGGCAGACACCGCGGCCGCGGCTGCGGACCGCCTGCAGGCTTCGGGGTTCGGCCCGACCGACTACGAGGTGCTCACCGGCGCGCCTTACCCGGAAGGGGCTTTCGGCGAAGACTCCGGAGACCATCGACTGTTCATCTTCCCCCTTGGCGGGGCCATAATCGGTTTCGCCGTGGGTCTCATGGTGACGGCCGGTACACAACTTTCCTTCCCGCTCGTAACGGCAGGCAAGCCCATTTTGGGCATTCCTCCCATGTTTATCATCATGTATGAAGGCACGATGCTCGGGGCGCTCATCTTTACCATCATGGGCGTGATTTTCGAGTCTCGGCTGCCAAATCTCTCCAATGATCTCTACGACTCGCGCATAACTGAAGGCTATGTAGGGTTGGTGGTGCGCTGTGACGATGATGCGCAGGCAGATACGGCTCAGACGACGCTTACGGAAGCCGGCGCTGAAGAAGTGAAGCAGCAAGGACGGAGCTAACCGGAATGCGAGACCGGCTACACTTTCATGGCCTGTTCCGCTCGATAGGAGATGTGGCGCCCCCGCGTTGGGTGGTGCTGACCATCATATTCGGCACGCTGCTTGCCGGTCTATTGACGTCGTGTTATGGGTATGTTTGGGACGTCTTTCCGGAGATGCACTATCAGCAGTCCTACCGTCAGCAGGAACCGCCTCGGCGCTTGCCTCCTGCCGACTCTGTGCCGGTGACCGGAAAAGCGCGCGAATACAGTTTCGCGGAAGCGGTGGAGATAGCCAATCCCCTCTCCAGCACGCCCGCACGCATTGAATCCGGCGAGCAACTCTTCATGACCAACTGCAAACACTGCCACGGCGCGGATGGTCGAGGTGAAGGACCGGTGGGGCTCTATTTTGACCCACTGCCGCAAGCAATGCAGGGAGACCGGATTACCAATGAGCGTACAGATGGCGAGATTTACTGGATTTTAACCAATAGCCTGGGCAACATGCCCTCGTTTGGCAATTTACTAACCCCCGAAGAACGCTGGGAACTCATACTTTTCATACGTTCACTGCAGGAAAGCGACGCGGGGTAGGAGATAGCAATCCATGGACCATGCACTAGCACTACCAATCTGGGACGAGTTACATACGGGGTTCATATTCTTTTGGCTGGCACTCTTCATGATGGTTGCCACGGCTGTTTCCTTTTTGATGGCTCACGCCATCATCCCGTCTCTGGTCGGCACGCGCGACCTACCGGAGGGATTTGCCAGACTACGCCCCGTATTCTATGGCGCCACCATCGTTGCGCTGCTCCTTGCCCTGTTCCTTTACTACATAACGTGGGAAACGGTTTCCGTTTACTTAGAAATCTTCCCGCGAAAGTGGATCTAGCTCCCAATTGGGGGTCTGGCAATTGCGTTAGAGCGGCACGGGGAAGCGCCAACCGGAATCTAGCGATAGGCAACAAAGCGAGGTATCCTCAGAGGGTCCTCGCTTTTGCATTTAACAGACGTTCAGCCTATTTCGACTCTCGCGAGCGCGCCGCTCGACACCTGATGTCGCCAGGGCTGCTAATCTCGACTGCTACATTCCTTGACAAAAATTTTGTGCTTTTGCTACTATGTAGAGCAACTTGGTCAACTTAAGTAATTTCGCTTGGTAAGGAGAAGGATTCATGAGTGAATACGCCGACTCAGGCGTCCTCGTTTCCACAGACTGGGTAGCCCAGCACGGTGGCGACGACAACGT
Organism: Chloroflexota bacterium; assembly: GCA_026710945.1. NCBI lineage: Bacteria > Bacillati > Chloroflexota > Chloroflexota bacterium. Next base: position 63,460 of record JAPOQA010000014.1, on the reverse strand, counting down.
CCGGCTTGTAGAGGTAGACGTGGATACTACCGCCTACGAGACGGGACACATTGCCGGTGCCGTGGACTGGGGCTGGCAGTCCGACCTCAACGACCCGGTGCGCCGCGACCTCATTGGCAAAGAAGAGCTGGAGCAACTCTTGGGCCAATGCGGCATTACTCCGGACACCACTGTGGTCCTCTATGGTGACAACAACAACTGGTTCGCTGCGTTCGCCCACTGGATTCTCAAGATCTATGGTCACAAGGACGCGCGCCTGATGAATGGCGGCCGTGTGAAGTGGCTGGACGAGGGCCGCTCGATTACCTCCGACATTCCTCACATTGCGGCCACCGCCTACGCGGCCCAAGACCCGGATGCCGCCCTCCGCGTCTTCCAGGGCGGTGTGCAGGATCGCCTGGGCAACCCAAATGTCGGCCTTGTCGATGTGCGCTCGCCGCAAGAGTTCACTGGCGAAATCCTGGCGCCGCCGGGCCTTCCGGAGACTGCCCAGCGGGGCGGTCACATTCCCGGCGCTGCCAATGTCCCGTGGGCATCGGCCGTGGCGGAAGACGGTACATTTAAGTCTGCCGATGAATTGTACGAGATTTACGCCGGAAAAGGCATCGTTCCCGACAAAGAAATCGTGACGTATTGCCGGATCGGCGAGCGCTCGTCTCACACCTGGTTCGTGCTCAAGTATCTGCTTGGTTACCCGGATGTGCGCAACTATGACGGCTCCTGGACGGAATGGGGCAGCATGATCGGGGTACCCATCGAAAAGTAGCAGACACCGTCCCACTGGATTGAGTGAGTGTAGGACACACAATATTGGGTTACAAGAAAGTTTCCCAGGGAAGTCTCTTAAGGAAGCAAGAGGATAACGAAATGTTGAGTTTGATTAGGCACTCCGCATCAACCGCGTCGGCAAGTTGGCGCCGGATGTTTGCGCCATTGCTTGCAATCCTTGCCGTAAGCTTGCTGGCTTCAGCTTGCGGCACGTACGTCATTCAGCCGGAGATACCCATTTCCACGGCCAAGTACGAAGTCTGGGCCATGGACCAGACCAACAACATCATCCACATCATCAACCCGCAGCTTGAGGTGGTGGAGACAGTTGATCTCTCTGGGGCGGGGTTGGAGCGGACACACTGGATCAATTTTACAAGTGACTCCAAGTACGCGTGGATCGCCAGCACAGTCTCCGGCAACACCGCTGTCGTTAGAGCGGAGGACCGGCAGGTAATCGCCACATTCGATACGGGGCCTGCGAGCCATGCCGCAGACATTTATCCGGATGATAGCGGCGTGCTTGTCTCCGTGATCAAGACCGGAGAGTTGGTGGAGATCGTATCGGACCACGCTGCGGAGACGTTCTCCATTGGCCGTAGGCTCATAATTGCGGAAGACCCGCTCGTGAAGGAACGGGCAGACGAGTTCCCCTCTGCAAATCCGATTTCATCTGCGTTCACCCGAGACGGGCGCTACGCATATGTGACGCTGGGCCCTGCCCTTGCCGATGGCGGGCTGGTCATTCTGGACTTGGAGACTTTCACCTTGGTCAAGGCGTACTCGCCGGAAGAGGTCAAGGTGAACCTGATGAGCGTCCTCTCGCCCGATGGCACCAAGATGTACGTCACCGGGGGCTCGCGAGACGCGAAGAGCCTCTTCTACGTATTTGATACCGCAACGCATGAAGTAGTCGCCAAGGACGCAACCCGCGGCGCCGAAGCGCACGGCATGGCGCTGACGCCCGACGGCTCCGAGATTTGGATTACCAACCGCTGGACCGGCAACGTCGGCATCATTAGCACCGAGTTCGACGAATACATCGAGCGGATACCCTTTGTCGGGGAAGCGCCGGACCTCCTGGTTTTCTCACCTGACGGTGTCTTCGCGTTCATCCTTTTGCGGGGTGGCGGACCTACGGATGCCGGTGCTATGTCCGGCGCCGGCGAACTGCCCGCAGTGGTGGTTGTAGCGGTGGAGACCAGGCAGGTCATGGACATCCTGATTCAAGGTGAGCTTACGGATGAAGGCGAACTGCCGGCGCTGGACTACCACGGCATAGCCATCCGGCAACTGTAAGCGGGCTTGGTATTGGGGCGAATCGGCGACAAGTAGAGAGGCCGGTCTCACATGTGAGACCGGCCTTTCCTAATCTGCTACAGTGCTGCTCCCAAAGCAAGTACCCCGCCGGCATGCTCAATCCTATAGGGAGATTCATGCCGGCAAACGACGCCAGCAGTCTCCTTAAACCCGGCATGAGCCCAACTTTACGATCTATCCGTGACTCTGCGCGTAGGGACAAACAAGGATCGCCCCATGCCCAACTCGGCCGCACCAGCCCGGGCACATTGCGTAGCCCACGCATGGCGCTGCAATCTAATACAGCTTCGTCAATTCCACGCCAGTGTAGTACATCTTGAGGATCTGGTCGTAGGTCATTCCTCGGTTTGCCAGCGTAATAACGCTCCTCATCGGCATGCCCCAGCCGTGCCCGTCGAGTGTGGAACCTTCACTCACCGGATCCGGCACACTCACCGCCCACGGAAAGTCACTCCACGACCGCGTTCTCCCGTCGGCCGTCGCATAGTAAGCGGCGCGAATCAACTTGCCGTCATAGGTCATGAACTGGCCGCGCGTAGCGTTTGCGGCCGCCTCAAGATTACTGCCGAACGTCTCGCGGTAGTAGCCCAAGTACAATTGGTGTGAGTTCACGTACGGTTTGAACTCTTTCTCCGTGCCCGCGGTAATGTCGAACGGTTCCTTGCCGCAGATACATCCCAGTCCCGGCCACTGTGGATCCATGTGTGAAAGCGCATATGTGCGGTAGGCGACGGTGGCTGCTTTCAATCCTTCAGCCGGGAACGACTCCGGCTCCTCGCCTATGCCCTTCACGTAGTACTCCATCGGCAGCTCGTTGATGGCCCACATACGTTCAGAATACGTGGAATAGCGGACTTCGACCACGTTCCGGTACTGTTTGAAGCGTGGCATGTCGAGCACGGTCAGAATAGTGTTGCCACGGGCGACGAAGCGCGCATAGGAAGCGAATTCCGCCACGGTACGCCCGTCAACCGTCAAGCGATAGCTCGACTGAGACGGCAAATGCGTCACGGTGACAATCTCGTCAGCTTGAAAGTTGTAAGTAGTTCTCCCGTCCTCATCTCTTGCGCTGAATCTCCCGTCACCGGAAATGCGCATGCTCTCACTGGTAGTAGAAAAGACGCCAACCCGGATTGTCATACCATCTACGCCGCTCGTTACAAACGGGGTAGGTGTCGGCGTTGCAACTGGTGCCGGCGTGGGCGTGGGAGTAGGTGTTGGAGTAGGCTGAGGCACTTGGATGATGTAGGCTTGACGCAAGCCTGCTGATGGATCTCGCAATGCCGCCCATCCTCGCCCCTGCTGCCAGAGATCCCACTGCAGTATGTGCGATCCTCCTGTTGGTGGCGTAGTGAGGGAAAACGCAAGCGTTGCTACGCTGCCTGCAGGAACAGCATGGGGAAGCGGTTTCCGTGGACCCACCGCCACCGTTGCGCCGTGCTGGTTGAGCCAACGATACCCCACGGAGACTGCACCGGTCCCCGATTGCGACCAGCGCGCGATGCTGACGTTCTGCACTGCTACCTGCAAGTCAACGGCCTGTCTTGTCATGAGCGTTTCGGGCATTCCCGTGACCCAAAACTGCCCACGCGGCCCTACCTGCTCTGCTAATTCTTCACCAAGCAGGCCAAGCGTTATCTGATATTGCTCCGGCAGTTGAGGATGATACTCAAAGCGTGATCTTTGAAAGTATTGCACGCTTCTGCCGTTCTCTTGAATGACTTCCGAGATGGGATAGCCGAAGATATCCAGTCCCCCTCGCGAGTTGTAGAAACGCAAGAAAGTGCCGCTAACGACATGACCTGTTTCCGGAAAATATCGCTGGTTTTCCGTCGTTGGGACAGGAATTGCTTTGGGAAAATCGCGGCCGCTGGTCAGAATGTCGCCAAGCAGCCCCAGTTGCACCTCGTAGCGGGTCCCAGCGTGCTCGGGATGGTACTCGTAGCGCGCGCGCTGAAAGTACTGCACGGTAAATCCGTTTTCTTGAATCTCCGGAGTAATAGGATACCCGAAGATTTCCAGACCGCCTCGTTCCTCAAAGTACTTCTTGAATCCGAATGAAACCGACATGCCGGTTTCAGGGAAAGAGATGGTATCATCGTTAGCTTGCAGGCTTGAAGGCATAAAGGCAGCAAACAACGCAAGTATGATGAGACCAACGCGGAAACGAGAGCGGCCGCACGCGTTTCGGTACGTGCCAATCATGAACACACTATCCTCCAGTACGTTGTCTATTGCTTGTTATTCTCAGAGTGGCGCGCCAGCAGGTACGTGAGCAGAGAACAACTCACCCCGCTTCCATTGAGGCAATGCCGCCAACCGGCGCCAATCCCTCGGCTGTCCCAGCAATCTAGGTAGTGAGTTAATTCCAAGAATCCAAAGAGGAAGAGAATCGCTTCAAGCCGGCAGCAAAGCCGGTGAATACTCAATGGTGTGGGAGTCTACAAACGTGAAGAGTCAGGGGAATAGAGAAGGAGACGTTCCGTCTGGCTGCGACGGAAATTGTAGTGCTCCTTCTCTTAAGGGTACCACGAATACGGTGTTTAGCAACACCAAGCCGATTCGAGTGGTATGCAACTAAAGCGCATCAGAGCGTGATTCCGCCCGGTTCCGCACCATCGTGCAGAATTCAGCGATCGGCAATGCGCCACGATTTTCACCCGTGCGCAATCGGATATTCACCGCGTCGTCCTCGATCTCACGATCGCCTACTATTGCCATGTACGGTACTTTCTGAAGTTGGGCATCGCGTATCTTGGCATTCATCCGATCGGAACGGGTATCCACCTCTACACGAATGTCGGCTTGGGCAAGCGCAGCCTGCACGCTCTGTGCATACTCGTTATGCCGGTCGGCAATCGGGATAATTGCGACTTGGACCGGCGCCAACCACACAGGAAACGCGCCGCCGTAGTGCTCGAGCAAGATGCCGAAGAAGCGCTCGATGGAGCCATAGAGTGCGCGGTGGATCATGAAAGGCCTATGCGCGCCGCCATCCTCTCCGATGTACTCTAGCTCAAAGGTCTGCGGCAACCAAAAGTCGAATTGAATAGTAGATAGCTGCCAAGGACGTCCCAGCACATCCACTATCTTTATGTCAACTTTTGGCCCGTAGAATGCGGCTTCACCTTCCATACGCTTGTAGTTCAGATTGAGCCCTTCAAGGGCCCTCACCAGGCCGGCCTCCGCCATTTCCCAGTCTTTGGCCTCGCCCGCGTACTTGCTCGTGTCACCCTGTGCCCATGTACTCAGCTCCAACTGAAGGTCTTTGAAGCCATAAGTTTCGAGAATCTCCAGGCAAAAGTCCAGGACGCGGGTGAGCTCACTGTCCATCTGTTCCGGCTGGCAGAAAAGATGCGCATCGTCCTGCGTAAAGCCCCGCGCGCGCAGGAGCCCATGCAGCACGCCCGACCGCTCATAGCGATAGACCGTGCCGGTCTCCGTATAGCGCAAGGGCAGGTCACGGTAGCTGCGCGTGCGGCTCTTGTACACCTGGATGTGAAAAGGACAATTCATCGGCTTCAAGTAGTATTGCTGTTCGTCAACTTCCACGGGGGCATACATGTTCTCCGCGAACCAATTCAGGTGCCCGCTCGTGCGCCAGAGATTGGCCCTGCCGATGTGCGGCGTGTAGACAAACTCATACCCTCCGGCCCGGTGACTATCGCGCCAGTAGTCCTCCATCACGCTGCGCACGTGTCCGCCTTTGGCATGCCACACCACCAAGCCGGGGCCAATTTCATCGGAGAAGCTAAAGAGGTCGAGTTCACGTCCCAGTCGCCGATGATCGCGCCGCTCCGCCTCTTCCAGGAAGTTCAAGTACGTTCTGAGTTCTTTCTTTGTTTGCCAGGCCGTACCATACACGCGCTGGAGCTGCTGTCGGTTCTCATCGCCCCGCCAATACGCACCGGCCGTGCGGAGCAACTTGAATGCACCTACTGCGCCGGTAGACTCAACGTGTGGGCCTTCGCAAAGATCGATGAAGTCACCATTCTGGTAGATGTTCACGTCTTCGGCGTTGACGTCACGCTCCAGGTCTTCAATCAACTCCACCTTGTATGCTTGGTCTTGCTGGCGGAAAAACTCCTTCGCCTCAGCCACGGGCATAGTGGTGTGGTTGAAAGGCTGATCTTGATCGATGATGTCTTGCATACGCTGGCTGAGTTCGTCGAGGTCGTCCGGTGTCAGCGTCCTGGGTAAATCAAAGTCGTAGTAGAAGCCCTCATCGATCGCAGGCCCGATTGTTAGCTTTGCTTCGGGCATGTACTCGAGCATGGCCGTCGCGAGCACGTGCGCTGCCGAGTGTCGCATCGTATGCAAGTGCGCTGCACGCTTGCTGTCACCTGTGCCCTTTGATTGCGGCATTAGTCATTCTCCTCATAGTCAATTGACCTGGTTTGAAGCCACTGGCAATAGAAAAAGCCTCTCGTGTCAGGCGCGTACGAGAGGCCGTCAAGTGCTATTAGCAATGTCAATTACGCGTGTTGCTATCCTCTCGTCACCTGCAAGGAGAGTTCAGTCGTGGTGATATGGGCAATGCATCGTTGCCGGCGTGTGAAACCACCAATGCGATACACTACTGAAGAACTCCTCGCTGCGCTCTTGCAAGCGCGTGACGTGTGGAATACAGTCCAAATCCACTACCATATGATGCTACCGAAGTTTGCCTCTCCTGTCAACGCAGCCACTGCCCGTTGGGAGCGACGCGACCCGTTAGGAGTGGCCTTTGCGCGAAGCTGGTCACCGGCTCTTGCTGCCAGCAGAGACAGAGGCTAGTATTGGCGAACAGGGACTAAACCCCATGAGGATAAAGGCGAAAGAAGGCGTACGATGCAGGTCGATCTCGCGTATGGCCGCACTGGACTGACGATTTCATTGCCGCATGAGAATGTGGATATCGTAGAGCCCGTAGACCTCCCGGGAGTAGCCGATCCCCTCGCAGCGCTGCGCGAATCACTGCGTAATCCAATTGGAGCAAAGCCGCTTTGCGAGCTTGTCGGAGCAGAAGACACCGTAGCGATTGTCTTTTGCGACATCACCCGTCCGGCGCCAAATCACCTCATGATTCCGGCGATTCTTGCCGAACTCGCGAATGTGCCCCGGGAGAACTTCGTTCTCATTAACGCCACCGGCATGCATCGTCCGAATACGGATGCCGAATTGCGGGGCATGTTGGGCGAGGACGTGGTAGATAACTACCGCATTGTGAATCATGATTCGACGGATGCGTCTCAATTGCGCTTCCTGGGGGAAACATCCTCCGGCGGACCTGTTTGGGTCAATACCCATTACCTTGACGCTTCTGTCAAGATCCTCACCGGGTTTATAGAGCCACATTTCTTTGCGGGCTTTAGCGGCGGGGCAAAACTCATATTGCCCGGCATTGCCGGTGCAGATTCCGTAATGCACAATCACAACGCGGCAATGATCGGCCACCCGAAGGCCACCTGGGGACACTTAGAAGGTAACCCCATCCACGGTGAGCAACGCGAGGCGGCCGCGCTATGCCCGCCTGATCTCAGCTTGAACGTTACGATCAACAAGAGTAAAGAGATTACGGCTGTCTTTGCCGGCGAGATGATTCAGGCCCATGAAGCTGGGTGCGCCTTCGCGCGCCGCTCTGTGATGCGGCCGGTTGCCGAGCCGTACGACATCGTCATAACGACGAATAGCGGGTATCCCTTGGACTTGAACCTCTACCAAGCCGTTAAGGGCATGTCGGCAGCGTACCAGGTGGTGAAGCAAGGCGGCGCGATTGTCATTGCTGCCGAATGTGCGGAAGGCATCGGTCATGGTCACTTTGAGGACCTATTGCAGGAGCGGGAAACTCCGACCGCATTGCTGGACCTCATAAACAGTCCGGGGTTTTCCCGCTTTGACCAATGGGAGGCCCAAATTCTGGCGCAGATCCTCTTGAAGGCCGAAGTCCACCTCTATGCAGGTAATCTTTCCGACCAGTCAATTCGAGACGCGCACCTTACGCCGTGCCGCTCGATTGAGGAAACCGTGGCAGCGCTGCGGGAGAAATTTGGCGCCGGCGCTAGGACTTGCGTCCTACCTATGGGACCCTTGACCATTCCTTATGTCGCTGAACCGGCGTTGGCGTCTGTCTAGGAAGCCGGTGGTCTACCGTCTGCGTCCGCTGCCTCCATAGCCTTCCGACGGAATGGCCGTTGACGGTGGCGCCAGGCGTGCTCCCGGGTCCACGTCGAGAGTCATGTCTGAGACCAGTCCTTGCTGGAGCCGATAGTAACCGCATGCACCTATCATGGCGGCATTGTCAGTGCAGAAGGAAATGTCCGGAATCCGTACTGGGACCGGTGCGTGGGCAGTAATTTCCTCGCGCAAGAGACTATTCGCAGCCACGCCGCCTACGACGAGAATCATCTGGACTTTGAATTCTTTCGCCGCTTCCACGGTCTTGGCAACCAAGACATCCGCCACGGACTGCTGAAAACTGGCCGCAACCTGAGCAACATAGAGCGGAACATCCGCGCTCACAATGCCACCGGGAGCCGTTATTGGCGGTTCCGAGAGGTCTTGTTCTTTCATGCGACTTTGCATGTACCGCAAGACGGCAGTCTTCACGCCGCTAAAACTAAATTCGTACGTGCCCTGCATCCATGCTCTGGGCAGATCAACCATGTTGCGCCGGCCCCGCAATCCATAGCGCGAGAGTTGGTCTGCGGCCAACTGCACCGAAGGTCCACCAGGGTAGGGCAGGCCTAGAATGCGCCCGACTTTGTCAAAGGCTTCTCCGGCGGCGTCATCGCGAGTAGCACCTACCAGGCCGTAGTCTCCATGTCCGCGCATGAGCACAAGCTCCGTGTGCCCGCCGGACACCACCAGTGCAAGTAAGGGAAACCGTAGCTCATTCTCTTCCACGCTACGGCGTGCTCGCCTTGACCGCGAGAGCCAGGCTGCATAGACATGACCCTCAAGGTGATTGACGCCAATCAACGGAATTCCCAAGGAGAACGCAAGAGCCTTCGCGAAATTGACTCCAACCAAAAGCGCGCCCGCCAAGCCTGGCCCATACGTAACCGCAACGCCATCCAGCTCTTCCCACGCCACATCCGCGGCAATCAGGGCCTCAGTTACAACCGGCATTATGGCCCTCAAGTGCTCCCGCGAGGCTAATTCCGGTACCACGCCTCCATACTTCTGATGAATCTCGACCTGAGAAGCAACAATGTTGGAATGGACGAAACGACCGTCTTCCACGATTGCTGCGGCGGTTTCATCACACGAAGTCTCAATCGCGAGCAGAATCGACAAGAAACCCTCCTGTTTCAGGATATGATGTCGTCCAGCTATGCCTGTGCCGAAGGTCTGCTACACGCTCTTGGAGCATGTCCTGAAACCCTCCCACGTTTATGTCTTCGCTCCACATGACTAATGCATCTTCATGGTTATCGCTGTAGTAGCGCGGGCGTATCCCGGTGGACCGGAATGAATACTTCTTGTAAAGAGCGCGCGCCAAGGTGTTGGAGACGCGGACTTCAAGTGTCACCCAGCGCGCCGCAAGTCCGATTGCCACGTCGATGAGCGCCGTGAGCATCAATTCCCCAACATATTGTCCGCGCACATCCGGTCGCGACGCGATAGTCGTGATGTGGGCCTCATCCACCATGAGCCAGAGTCCGCCATACGCTACCAAAGTCGGTCTTCCGTACCGCCACTGTTGTTCACGTTCCTTGTCTACAGAAGGAAAGAGTGAAAGCGGAAACGGCTTAGGGCGCTTCTGATGAGATGCGCCAGGCCGGTCACCTTTTCCCGCAGCCGCTACTGCGTCTAAGTCGCGAATAACCAGGTAACGCGCCAGCTTGTTTTCCACGATTTCCCGGCGATAGGCATTGCGCGGCCAAGGCAGGCTGAAACAGGCTTCCTCAATACTGCGCACTTCAGCCACGTCCTCCAATTGCATTGGCTCTATCCGCAACCTCATGGAGTGAGGTTCAGGACGATCGTCAACTATGGCTTTTGGCTGTTCCATTACGCTGCCCACATGTCTGACACATCTCTATCGTTGAGCTTTGCCAGCAACAGTTTTGTCTGGCTGTGTCGCCCCACGAGGAGAAAAGCAACCCGACGTCTTCCTCTACATTCCAGCGACCCTTGAATCCTCAAGCGTCACTCAACAACGATTGTCACAGAGATCTACCTAATCTCCCTCAATTCTGCAAGACTAACGAGGAATAGAGACGATCCCCGTCTGTTTCGTTAGGGATTCTACCCGCCAATTGTAGGATTTATGCGGTGGCGCGGCACTTCGGCCGCAGGTCTGCGCAAATAGTCCGGTTCCGCTGTTAACGGGTCAACAGTCCAACCCTTCGCAAGATTGTCGGCACCGAGCACGGCTACCGTGCCGGCTCGCCGCACGCTGGAAAGCCCGGAGGGAAAGACTACAAGCTTCTTTTCAACTGAGTCCTCGACAAGTTTTCTGTGTTCATCCGAAATTTCGCCACAGATTACCGTACGCTTCACTATCCTGGTACATACGTCCTCAATGCCCAAGATCGCATAATCTTCAAGGCGGCGCCAATTCCTGGCGACGGATCGGTACCACCCCACGTAATACTCACCACGACCGGCCTGAAGCAACGCACACACGTGTGCATTGGAAGACTGCAAGTGTGGGAAAGCGATTGCGTCCAAGGTAGGAACAGTTACAAGCGGGACACCCAGTGTCAGACAGAAGCCCTTCGCCGTAGCCATACCTACGCGAAGACCGGAAAATGACCCCGGCCCCCCAACAACCGCTACCGCACTTATTGGGACTTGGCTTTGGGCAAGCGCATGCAGCCCATCCATGGTTGTCGCTGTCGCACTGGATTCGGGGGGAATTGCAGACTCAGGCGCTTGACCGCTGTTGGCGATCATTGCCCAAAGCTGGGTGATGCTCTCCATGAGTTGCTCGGTAGCATGGAACCCCGCAACCCAGTTGATCTCACCCAAGATACGCTCGTTAGCATAGTAAGCCACACCAAGTTGCCGCGTAGAAGTATCAATAGCCAAAAGCATTTTATGTAACTCAAACCTAGCGTGCTAGAAACCAAACGCAAGCCTGCGATACTCGTGAAGGATCTTTTGAAATCGGTCACCCTCTGACTCAAAGTGCAACGTCCGCTTTGTATCTGTCATGATTTCAATATTTATGAGAAGCCACGTTTCCGGCAGAAAGTCTCGCACTTTACGAGCCCACTCAATGACGCATATCCCATCTCCATCGATATACTCTTCGAGCCCTAGACTCCATAGCGAGTCGTTTGACCCGATGCGGTAAAGGTCTATGTGAAAGAGAGGCAGCCTACCGGACTGATACTCTTTGATGAGCGTATAAGAAGGGCTCGTTACCTGCTCTCTGACCTCCAACCCCAGGGCAACTCCTTGTGCAAAAACCGTCTTGCCTGCGCCCATTGTGCCCTCTAAAAGGACTACACTACCGGGCATCACCAGGGTCCCTAGCCTCAACCCGAGACGCTGAGTCTGCGCCTCGCTGTGGCTTATGCAGTCGAGCTTTTGGTCCACGTCTTTACTGGTCGACACTAGGGAATCCTCTCAATCGCCAGGAATGGGGATACCGTCAGCGCCAAAGTGATCGAAGCCTAGTCGGTCAACAGGCACTACGATTCCTCGTTCATCGCGCACTGTTACGACTCCACTATGGCCGGAAACAATTGTACCAATTACTGTGGCTTGCTCAAGAGTCTTGGCATTCAAGTGATCCTTCGCCCGTTGCATCGTGTCCGGTGGCGCAGCGAACAGCAACTCAAAATCCTCGCCACCACAAATGGCACGCGTCCGGTGCGAGCGGCCTAGAATCAATGGAAGTTCCGGATCGGTAGGTATGTCTTCCAGTTTGATTTCCGCTGCTACGCCGCTGGCTGCGCAGAGCTTCTGCAAGTCTGCGACCAAGCCGTCGCTAACATCCATTCCACACCGTACTCCCGCTTCGACAAGCGCTCGGCCTTCACGCAAACGTGGGATTGGCCGGCGCTGTGCCGACGTGAAGCGCACTGCGTGACTGTTTCGCCCACTGTCGCCTCTTTCCAGGAGCATGAGACCTGCTGACGCACTACCTAGGACTCCCGTAACGGCAATTTGGTCTCCAACCTGAGCCGTGGTCCGCAGAAGAACGCGCTCGCGGCTCTCTACTTCGCCAAACACAGCCACGTTTACGATTACTTGCTCGCTCGACGAGAGATCTCCTCCAAGAATTGGGGTGCGCGACTCTTTCGCCAAAGGTGCCATCCCCTCATAGAACGCCGTAACGTCGGCGATTTCACATTTAGCAGGAAGGCACAGAGTAATAAATGCTCCAACCGGTGTACCACCCATTGCGGCAATATCGCTAAGACTTGCCGCGAGCGCCTTCCATCCAATTTCCTCCCAGCTGAAGGTACCCAGCCGAAAGTCGACATCTTCCACAAGAGCGTCAGTGGTAGCTACCAACCAGCCAGTGCCCTGATGCCACAATGCCGCATCATCTTGAAAGCCCAATGCCATTTCCTGATTAGCAAAGGCTTTCTTCGCGATACGATCGATGAGCCCAAACTCTCCGATATCCCCAAGGGTTAAGGCCATGTTCCCTCGCCATGCGTGCATCCGAGTTCAGAATAGCAGGCGCGCACTGGCTGGGCAAATGCATGCTGCCTTACTGTTGGATGCCCTTGGGCGCAATTGCTACTAAGATTGAGTTATCGCGATTTCAGCCCCACATGCAGTGTAGGGCACCCGAGCGTACGATTGGAATGCAGCGCAAGAGCGCGCTTCCGTATGCTACCATGCCCACAGCATTACACTTGAGGAGCTATAACAAGCCTAGTTGTGGAGTGCTTTCTTTTTCATCCTTGCGCAGTTTTGCCGGAGGGCCGACCCAGGGTCAAGTGCCGAGCAGATCGCTCTCACGTGCGAAGGGTAGAAGGTAACGACTCCGCGGAGGCGAATTTGCCGGGGATGCGATGCCGGCCGCCGGGACTTCCCGTGACACGTGCGGCTCGAGGCACGGAAGGGTCTTGTTATTCGACCGGCAAGGCCAACTCATGAAACTGGAACGAACCGACAAAGTACGAGGGTCACTGAAAGACACTCTAACTAACCGTATCAATGGTTCAAGACGAGAGAGGTGTTGCAGTAGTGACAGAGCAAGTGAAAGACCGGCTTCGGACTGAGATTGCCGACCTCGCGAGCCTGCACGGTCCTTCCGGCAGGGAACAAGCAGTCATTGCCGACCTGGCAGAGCGCCTGCGACCGCGCGCGCAGTCCGTTTGGGTCGACCGTATGGGAAACCTCTTTGCTGATTATGGCGGACCGAAAGACGCGCCCCAAGTGCTGCTGGATGCGCACGCAGACGAAATCGGCTGTCTCGTACGGAGTATCGAACCGGAAGGCTTCCTGCGAATTTTCAAGGTGGGCGGTATCCTCGACAGTCTGCTCGTCGGGAGAAAAGTCTCCGTGAACGGCCTGCGAGGCGTGATTGGAGTGAAGGCCGGGCACCTCCAGACCCCTGAGGAACAGGGCACCGTCGTATCGGTAAAGGACCTTTATGTAGACCTTGGCTTTTCTTCCGCACAGGAAGTTAGGGAAGCCGGCATCGCGGTCGGCGATCCGGTAACGTACGTTAGTGAAGTTGAGGAGTTAGCCAATCCGAACCGCCTGTGCGGTAAAGCAATTGACAATCGCGCCGGATGCGCGGTGTTGCTCAACGCTATCGATCAATTGACAGAGTTATCACCGCCGATCCGTCTGTTGGCCCAGTTCACGGTGCAGGAAGAAACGGGACTACGCGGCGCCGGACCCGCGGCATTCAACTTTGCGCCACACCTTGCAATAGCAATTGACACCGTGCCCTGCGGAGACACGCCGGATGTCAAGTTTCATAGCGAGTTGCCGATTGCATTGGGTATGGGACCGGTACTCCAAGCCGCCAGCAGCAGTTCATACGGAGGCATGATCACGCCTAAGAGTGTGCTTGATTTCGCAATCCGCACTGCCAAACAGAATGGGATTCCGCATCAGGAAGCCATCCTCGAAGGCGGCAGCACCAACGCGACCGCCATTCACTACTCACGCAGCGGGGTCCCTGCCATTGCCGTCACGATTCCACGTCGTTATTCACATTCCCCAATCGAGGTCGTCGACCTCGACGATGTCTCTGCTACGCTGCAGCTTGTAGTTGCAATGGCGCGCAGCGCAGGTGAAGAAGACATGGCCTTCCTCGCGGACTAACTCGAAGACAACTGAAGACTCGCTGCAGCACTAACTGCTGCGTTCGGTGTTGGAATTGATCCCGCGCCAGAAGTGATTTACGGGACTGTGGCCGGCCCCTATCGCATAGGCATGCCGCAGCGCTCCGGTAAGGTACTCTTTTGCTTCCCTCACCGCATCCGGGAGCTTGAGACCGAGCGCAAGATAGGCGGCAATGGCAGAGGCCAATGTACAACCCGTACCGTGGTCGTTATTCGTTGCGATTCGTTCCTGCTCATACGTATAGAACTCTGAACCATCAAAGAGAATGTCTCGCGCGGAACCGGCGGCATGTCCGCCCTTTATGAGCGCTGCACGGCACCCAAATTCGACAATTGCCTGTGCCGCCCGACGCATCTCACTCTCCGCCTGCACCTGCCTCCCCAGTATCCGCTCCACTTCAGGCAGATTTGGCGTGACGATTGTAGCGAGTGGGAACAGAGATTCACGGTACCCGGCAACCGCCGTGTCGTCTACGAGCGGATCGCCGCCTTTCGCAGCCATGACCGGGTCGACGACGAGCGCCTGTGGAGGCTCTGCTTTCATCTGAGCTGCTACGACATCAATGATCTCGGCGTTGGCCAGCATGCCGGTCTTGACTGCTACCGCGCCTATATCTGAGCGCACCGATCGGATTTGCTCTGCCACCAAGGACGGGGGCAGTGCCAGCCAATCCTGTACGCCGCAGGTGTTCTGGGCGGTCACGGCAGTAACGACAGTGCTGCCGTACACGCCGAGAGCAGAAAACGTCTTTAAGTCCGCTTGTATGCCCGCGCCGGCCCCGGAATCTGAACCCGCTATGGTCAGGACGTGTCTTGCCAATGTTTCCTCCGAACCATTGCGCAGTCATGCGCGACGAGTGTTAGTCCGTGGTCTTGGGCCATCGCAATCGCTGTGGCAGATTCTGAACCCGGTTGCAGCCAAATGTGCTCGATGCCCATTGCAACGCACGACGCTACGATCTGTTCTGTTGCGGCGGGAGGCACAACTGTTACTACCACCTCAGGCCTCTCAGGAAGGTCAGCTAGCGATGGATATACCGCATGTCCCGCCACAACACCGCCTTTCAGGTTTACGCCTATCACGCGATACCCGGACTCAAGCAGGACCAAGAAGACGCGATGGCCGTACTTCCGGGCATCTTGCGAAACGCCTACCACGGCCCATGATCGCAGATTGACCAGCCTGGCTACGCGCTCTTCGTGATCCCCCGCGAAATCAACAGTCATTGCAAATGAACATCCTCAACCCACGAACCACTCTGACCGTAGCCCAGCACAGGCACACCAGGTTCACGCTAGCAGTGATCCCCGCCCTTAATCTAGAATACGTCCTCGCGAAACTTTTCTATGCGCGAGAGTTGGCACGCCAACCACACCTCCATGGGCATAATTGGCCGCGCATACGCCGTTACTACTGTATCGCCCGCATTTTCCAGCCGGTCCAGCAAGGTCGTATATTCAGATTCAAGATAGGCGATCGTGAGCTCTGCCTTGGGCAGTGTGGAAAGTCTCGCCTGTAGGAGCACGATATTGGATTCAACGACGTCAAAGGGTTCGTAAATACGTCCGAAAGCGAATGAGGGATCGTTGATCAGCCGTTGCGTGGTCCGTCGAAATGATAGTCGCGACACAATTGCCTTCTTTTGTCCGACGCCAGTTAATCGGAAAATCTATCTGCAAATCCAAGCGCTATCGTCCAATAGCGCGAGCACCTCGTCGTTGACACGTGGTTGGCCCCAGTATACTATGGGTTTCATAGGCCGCCAAGGAAATTTGGCGGCAATGTGTTCTTGTCAATGAGTCTGTTAAAGTGTGTTCGCGGAGCTCTTATCGTGCAAGTTTCGTGTCTACAGGAAAACCTCGCTAAAGGCCTTGCCATCGTCGGCCGGGCCGTCGCCACGCGCAGTCCTCTCCCGGTCCTAAGCAATGTGCTACTAGCAACCGATCAAGGGAGATTGAAGCTCTCCGCCATGAATCAGGAGATTGGCATCGTCCATTGGATTGGGTGCAAAGTTGAGACGGAGGGAGAAGTCACCGTCCTCGCGCGTCTGCTGGGTGAGTTTATCGGTTCACTGCCTAACGAGCGAGTGGACGTGCGGTTGGACAAGGAAGATCTAACCCTTCACCTCAATTGCGGGAGATACCAGGCGAACGTCAAAGGAATAGCCGCTGAAGAGTTCCCCCCAATACCGTTGGGGGAGGGCGACCCCACGCTCGTTTTAGATGCAACACTGCTGCGGGAGAGCATCGAACAGGTCGCCATGGCGGCTGCCAGCGACGACCCCCGCCAGTATCTCCAAGGGGTTGCCGTAATCATTGAACCCGATAAGGTCGTGCTCGTGGCTTCAGACGGCTTCCGCATGGCGGTGCGGACCCTTGCGGTGGAGAGCGGCGTGAGCGAGAAGACTGAGTTCATCGTGCCGGCGCGCAGTTTTTTGGAACTCTCGCGCATTCTGGGCGATAGCGAGCATCCGGTTGAAATTCGCCTGACACAGAATCGCAACCAGGTGATTTTCAGTACCGGTGACGTACATTTGGTTTCACGCCTCATCGAAGGTACGTTTCCGAACTACACGCAGATGATTCCTCCCAACTTCCAAACTGAGATTCACGTTTCGACGCTGGATCTCATGCAGTCTGCGCGCATGGCGTCGTATTTTGCCCGCGACGGGGCCAACGTGATAAAGCTGGAGGCCGCGCCTGAAGCAGAGCCGGACGGCAAAGCGGCCCGTGGCAATCTAACCATCACGGCCACTGCCACCGAGCTGGGAGACAATCGCTCAGACCTTGAAGCTCAGGTCAAGGGAGAGGAAACGCTCATTGCCTTCAATGCCCGCTATTTGCTTGATTGCATCAATGCCATCAATTCGCCTGACGTGCGGATCGAGCTAGCGGGTTCAACCAGCCCGGGAGTCATTCGCCCCACCGATGACACCGATTATGTCCACGTCATCATGCCCATGCACACGGTGCGGTAGGTATGCGAACTGAAACTGAGCGGAACCCCATCGTTCAGGATGACGTTTTGCCCGAGTCCGAGCGGGGCAACATTGTTCGCACCGCAGTTTGCCAGTACGCTCCTATTCTCGGTGACTTGCCTGCGAACGTTGAGAAAGGCACGCAAGCCATTCAAGAGGCAGCCGAGGCTGGCGCAGACTTGATAGTACTTCCTGAAATGGCAAATAGTGGCTACGTCGTGCATTCCAGCGCGGAAGCACGAGCGCTCGCGGAGTACACGGATGAGAGTCCTGCCGTTGCCCGGTGGCACCAACTTGCGCAGGAATATGATACCTACATCGTCGCAGGATTTGGTGAAAAGGTCAGCGATACAGCGCTTTACAACTCGGCCCTCGTCATTGGCCCCACCGGCATTCTTGGCACTTACCGCAAGACGCATCTCTTCTTCGAAGAAAAACTCTACTACAGACCGGGTGACCTGGGATTTCCGGTCTTTGATCTGCCGTTTGGCAGAATTGGCATATTGATCTGCTACGATTTGCGCTTCCCCGAGGCGAGCCGAATCTTGGCCCTCAAGGGCGCCGACGTGATTTGTGTGCCTACCAATTGGGTAAGCATGATGACGCCGGATAGAATTTGGGATTCACAAGGGTACTGTCAGGCGAATTATGTGGCCCTGGCCAATGCGGCGATGAACCAAGTCTACATGGCGTGCGCCGACCGCGTGGGCGCAGAGCGCGGCATCCAGTTCCTTGGTTGCAGCCTCATCATCGACCCTGCCGGAACGCCCTTAGCCGGGCCCGCCAGCAAAGACGGCGAGGAGGTGCTCGTAACGGAAATGAACCTTTCTGCCGCCCGTCGGGCAAAAAACCGCAATGAGCTGAATCACACATGGCTCGACCGACGGACAGATCTCTATAGTGCCACGTTGGGGTATGAGTCTGGTCCGCCAGCGTAGTACGTTGTTCCTGGTTGGCAGAATGAGAGCAATGCCTGCAGCAGACGCAGAACGGACCTCCTCCACTGTCCGCAAGATTCTTTCGAAGTTTGACTCCCCCCCCTCCCAATCTTCTTGAGCAAGAGACTTACCGGATAAAGTCACATGTTTGGATTGAGACTGCGCATTTGAAAGGCAAGGGATAGATTATGAAACTCACACCGCAAACCCTGCACGGCGTTGTCGTCGCCATCGTAACACCGTTCCAGTCCAACCAAGACATAGACCTGGACGGGGCAAAGCAGCTAACCAGGTTCCTCATCGATGCCGGGGTTCACGGAATCATGACCACCGGCGGCAACGGAGAATTTCCCCATATGCTGCAGGATGAGAAGAGGGCCGTGACGGCGGCAATCGTGGAGGAAGCCGCAGGGGCGATTCCAATTATTGCGGGAACTGCAGCCGCTGGAACGCGGGAAGCGGTGCTCCTCGGACAAGATGCGAAGGACGTCGGCGCAGA
This sequence comes from Chloroflexota bacterium, assembly GCA_026710945.1. Classification (NCBI taxonomy): domain Bacteria; kingdom Bacillati; phylum Chloroflexota; species Chloroflexota bacterium. The sequence goes on along the minus strand of JAPOQA010000014.1, from coordinate 44,706 downwards.
CGGCACTATCGTTACGGCCCCGTATTACTTTCAACTCTCAGAGGATGCTCTTTTTGCCCACTACGAGACCCTCGCAACCGAAGTAGACTTGCCCATGGTGCTCTACAATAATCCGCTCTACACCGGCAACGAGATTACGCCAGCCTTGATTGACCGTCTGGCTGCCGTTCCCAACGTGATTGGGTTGAAACAAAGTAATGCCGACTTTGGCATTCTCATGGAGAATATACGCACGAACGGCGACAAGGTGGCCGTGCTGACAGGGATAGACAGCCAGTTCTACGCTGCCCTCGCCTCAGGCGCTACCGGTATCTTTTCGACCGCTGCCTGCGTGATTCCTCGCGAAATGGTAGCAATCTACGCAGCGGTTCAGTCCGGGGCATTCGCGGAGGCCCGCCAGCTTCAATTGAAACTCCAGGCCCTGAATCGGTACTTAGAGTACGATCCCGGCTATGTGGGTCCCTGCAAAGCGGCATTGCGCATGCTGGGACTCCCCGCCGGGCCCGTCCGCGGCCCCTTGCCGGAAGTGACCCCTGATGAAGAAGCGGGGGTGCGCGCCGGACTCGAAGAGCTTGGGTTGCTCTCCTAGGATTCAGGTTGCACAGAGCTCCAAGACCGTTCGTGCTGAGCACTTCGACAAGCTCAGTACTGGCCCGTCGAAGCATGGACGGCCCTTCGACAAGCTCAGGGCGAACGGATAGCGCTGAGACCCTCGACAAGCTCAGGGCTTGCCCCGTGCTCGATACGGGGGCGAACGGATTGCGCTAAGCACACCGACAAGCTCAGTACAGGCCCGTGGCAGCATGGACGGCCCTTCGACAGGCTCAGGGCGAACGGACAACGCTGAGCACTTCGACAAGCTCAGAGCCTTCCCCGTACCCGACACGGGGGCGAGCAGGTGACGATGCCCGACACCCCCCCTTGAACACCGCCTTAGGCCTCTATCGCCTCCATGATCACCCGGCCTTCGGCGTCGCGGGGCTGCGGTACTCCCAAGAGATAGGCAAGTGTGGGTGCGATATCGACGCTGCGCGCTTGTCCCTCCAATGCGGATCCATTGCGAATGTTGGGACCGTTGACGATAAAGGTCGTATGCTGACCGCCTATTCCCAAACTGACCGCGGGCAGATGTCGACCGTGGCACGCGTCGAATTCAGGATGCACCGCCCAGACGACATCGCCTACAAGGTCGCCCCAAAGGTTGAGCATCTCAGCGTTTTCGCGTGTGACCGCCAGAGCGAAGGGTTGCTTGCCGGTATTGGGGTCTACGTACGTCGTCAGTGCGTGAATGACCTGCTGCTGCACCTTATCGAAGTCCTCCGGCTCGACGATTCCGCCGGGGTCGCGCCCCTTGAGGTTGATGAAGACGTGAATCGTGCCCACCGGTATGGCTGCGCTCTTGCTTAGATCGATCTCCCCGGTTGCCGGATCGGTAACGAGCAATCCGACCTCCTCAAGCACATCCGCCGCGGCAATTGGCGGGACAAAGTCCGGTGTGCCGCCATGGTCTGAAGTCACAACGACTACCGTCTCGCTGTCTTGTAGCTCCAGGAGCCTCCCGACCCAGCGATCTACCGAGGCGAGGAGGCGGGTCATGCCCTCTCGCGAGCGAGCAATAACACTCTCCGCTGCCCCGCAGCGCGGATCCGTCTGAGCCATGAAGAAGTGGTTGCCATAGTCAAGCGAATGGACTTCTGTGAAGAGTACGTCCCAATCGCGCGTAGCACAGAGGTGATGCGCAACGTCGGCTAAGCAGTCATGATGCACGTCCACCAGCTCGAAGAAGGTCTCGTCGTCAACCAGTCCCAGGGTGTCACGCGCCGGATTCTGTAAGAATGGCCCGACGTGCGTATCGATTTCGTCAGCGACCTCCGCCGGATATGTGTAGCCCTCTGTGGCCCAGACCTGGGGCATGAACATCTCAAACGTGTCACCATCGGGGGTGAGCGTAATGAGCTTGAAGCGCACGTACCCCGTGAGCGTGCGGTCACCGATGGTGAATTGCTGCCGCGACCAATCGCTCCAATCGCCAATGGCAAGATCGGCTATGGCCTGGCTGCCGTCGCGAGATGTGCACACCCGCACCCGGTCGTAGCCTGCGCCCGCCTGTGCGTAAACGAGACCATAGAACGGGCGTGCCGCCGCACCTTCCGTGCCCCAGGCCGTCAAGTCCGAGCGCCCGCGCGCAAGTGGCTGCACCGTCAATTCCACTTCCAGGGGAGGCTTTGCAGACTCCGGCACATGCGACCACTGATCCCGGTCAGCCGGACGCAAGGCCACACGATCAACATCATCCCCCTCCTGCAGCGTGCTGGGATCCACCGCCTCCGCGTCTACCCCGCCGCCAATGGGACGTGGGCGCCAGTCTCCCGCAACCCAGAGGTGGTATCCCGCGATCTGATGGTGGTTAGCCACGCCGGGCCCGGTGCCTTCAACCTGAACCCCTTTAGTAATCGTCGGCGGCCACGACATTTCCCACTTCACCAAGATTGGCGTCTTGCCCGCGCGTTCCAGCGTATTCCAAAAGTATTCTGCCTTTGATAGCTCTGTATTAACGCCCCAGATTGTTTCTGTCAACGGCCGGCCTCGCGCGCGAATGTTGAAGTCCATCACCTCATGGGTTCCCGGCCACGCACCGGTAGCGATTGATGTCCAGCCAGGAGGAGTGAGGGTGGGAAAGACGCCCAGCATCGGCCGCCATGCGCCGGTGTCCATCAGGTGCTTGAGATGCGGCGTTGCTCCCTGTGCCGCCATGTGCCGCACGATCTCCATACTTGCGCCGTCAATTCCGATTACAATTGCCCGCTTGGCCAATGCCGCCATGGTCCGCACTCCTCCTAGGGGAATTTCTGATTTTACGAGAGGCTTTACACCAATAAGTACAGCCGGCTTTCGCTCCCTTTGCGAGGTCCTACCTAACCCGCCCGATAGTCAATGCCGCGCTCTGCGGACCGTCACAAAGGGCGAGGAGCACCTATGCGAGTTTGGTCTGCTTCTCTCTTGGGAGCTAAGGCTGGCATTGGCACGTTGCGAGTTTCTTCCGACACGCACGAGACCATGGTGCCGGCGAGCTCTCCGCGGAGAGGTGGTGGCCGGCGGAATTGCCGGAACAGCTAGACCACGACCTCTGCTCTCTCAACCACACGACCGCTCTTACTGGATCGAATTGCCGCCGTGGTCATGGCAATGGTGTTGAGGTTGTCCCGCGGTGTCACCGCAGGCTCGCGTCCAAGGGCGGCTGCTGTGATCAGGTCACCAAGAGGACCCTGGAACGCATCGTTGAACCACGACCCCTCGATCTGGAACGTTTGTACATTGCGAGGGTCATCTGCACGGACCGCCGAGACTTCCTTACTCGTACCCCACACGCTTCCTTCCGTGCCGTCAATCCACCAGTTGTAGCCGTGCGCGCCCGAAGCACGCACGATGTTGTTGAATTGCAGGCTTGCCATGACTCCAACCCGTCCTCCCACTTCACCAAACTCCACGTTGGCGGAAAATATGAGAGGATCCGGGCCATTCTGGTCCGGCAACATAGCCGTAGTACAGTGCAATCGCGTCCACTCGCGTCCTCCTGCCATCGGCGAAGCGGCAAAATAGCGGCAGAGATCCAAGTAATGGACTCCATGATCGCCAATATTGAAATTTGCCAGCGTGGTCCACCACATGTCCGGTTGGTCTTGAAACGAGCGCCGGAGGTGCTGAATGCTATAGACCTGCCCAACAACCCCTTGGTCCATGAGGACTCGTATTGCTTTGTGTTCCGGCGCCCAACGCGCCTGCTGGTTCACAGCCAGGAGTATGCCCGCATCCTCCGCGATGGCGATGAGTTCTTCCGCCAAGGCATATTCCATGTGCAGCGGTTTCTGCGTGAGTACCGGCCGGGGAGCTTGCGCAATCGCCAGGAGCGTCTCCTTGCGGGCGGGCGGATGCAGCGCCATATCGATAACGCGCACATCGTCACGTTCCAAGAGCGCATGAATGTCCGTCGTCCAAAACGGGATATTCCAGCGTTCCGCCGTATGCCGCGCCGCCTCTTCATCCACGTCACAGCAAGCCACGACATGGTATCCGGCCTTCTGATAGGCGGGCAAATGAGCGCCGTTGGCGATGCCGCCGCACCCCACAATCCCAACACCGTACTGCGCCAAGTCGACGCCGGTCGGCGGTCCAGGACTGTATTGCTCTGGATGCAAAGTTAGGCTATCCAATTCATGTCTCCGTCACTCTTGAACAAGCAGGTGTTTTTGCCGTAAATGGAGCGTACGCCCGACGTGACACGCCTGAGCCTTTTCCTCTAGCTGAGCATTCGGCAATCAAGCAGGCTCAGAAACGTCTTTAACAAGAGGACTGAGGGGCTCGTATTTGCGATTACGGTAGAGGAGCGGCAATTCCTGAGTTCCCAGACCGGCCGCCTCGACTTTACCGATAAAGAGTACCCCGCTCCCTGCTCTGTGCGTGGCGTAGACAGAGCAGTCGAGCCAGCAAATGCAGTCATCAAGAATCGGAGATCCCGTGGCCGCAAAGTGATGGGGGATCTGCGAAAACGCCGAACTCTTCTGCAGTCCGGGGCGAGCAAAGTGCTCTCCTATCGAACTCTGATCCGCGCCAAGCACACTTATTGCAAATGCGCCAGCAGCCTCAACCCTGCCACACGTAGCATTGCTCTCGCCAACACTGATGAGGATAAGCGGCGGTTCCAGTGCAATCGAAGTGAACGCGCTCGCCGTCATGCCGTGCAAGCCGCTTGCATCCCGCACCGAAACTACCGCCACGGGTTGCGCCATCTGGCGCAATACGGCACGAAACGTCTCAGAATCAATCGGCATGCTGTCCTCGCATCCTGGGTAGTAGTAGGTTCAACGGCCTTAGTATACCGTACATCGAGTAGCAGAGGGGTGCAGAAAACTCAGTGATGGTCAAGATGCCAGTCCAAGAGTTGTTGCTTCAGTGTCGCGACCACCCCAGCCTTCGTGGAGTCATGGAAGCAATTCTGCAATTCCCAAGGATCTTTGCGCAGGTCATACAGTTCATTGTGCTCACGGCCCGGTGTGTACACGAGCTTCCATTCAGGCGTACGCACCATGGTTGATATCTCGGTCTGACGTCCGCTGGCCGGGGGCCCATAGGGGATGTTATTCCCTCGCTCAGGGTCGTTTACCATGGCGGCGGGAAACGCGCCGACCTCGGCGAATGCCACATTCGGCAAGTGTTCCTTTCCTTCCCAGACTGGTACGAAAGAGCGTCCGTGCATGGACTCTGGAGCCTCGACGCCGGTCCAGTCTAAGACGGTGGGCGCTAAATTGGTTGAATCTGTAATCTCCGATATGCGTTCGCCTTGAGGCACGAGATGATCCGGTCCGGCGACAATCGATGGAATGCGTACCAAGCAGTCGTACAGGGTGCAACTCTTGCCAAACATGCGGTGCTCGCCGGCATAGTCGCCGTGATCGGAGGAATAGACGATTATTGTATTCTCCAGCATGCCTCGCGACTCCAGGAAGCCAACCAAGCGCGCCACCTGGTCGTCGAGGTGTCTCACCATACCGTAATAGACCGCCAGAGCTTTGCGTACTTCATCTTCGCTCGCGTCCCACGTGCCGCCGTCACGAGCGGTCTGCTTGTGTGCTTTCGGCTTGTCGGCGTTGGCGCCCTCTACCGGCGGCAGTGAAATAGCTGCGGGATCAAACATAGAATAGTATGGCTCAGGCACGAAGAATGGCGGATGGGGGTCCATGTAGGCAATATGCAAAAAGAATGGCCGACCCGACGTGCACGCCTCGACAAAGTTCATACCGATTTTGGTCATGGCGCCATTCAAGTCTTCATCGGGAGGCGCCGGCACTTCAGCGACCATGTGTTGCACTCGTCTCGGCGCCTGCTCCACTAGCGCCCTTCGCAACCGACTGCGTTCCGAAAGCACGCCCTTGCCAATGTCGTGTTGAAAGTCAAAGCCACGGCCGCCGCCACTGCGGCCGCCGTGAAAGTGTCCTATCGCGCCGGTCTGATACCCTGCATCGCGCAGCCGCTCCGCCAGAGTTACCTCGTAGTGAGGTAGGGTATAGCCGTTGCCGCGCACTCCGATGGCATGGGCATAGCGCCCGGTCATTAGGATACAGCGCGCCGGCAAACAGAAAGGATGCGGCGTAAAGTAGTTTTCGAATACCACGCCGCGCTGCGCTAGCGCTTCAAGGGCAGGTGTTTCAACATCGGCATTCCCATAGAGTCCGAGACTGGTGGCCTTCTGCTGATCTGCAAGCAACAGCACAATATTGGGTTGTGCCATCTCACAACTTCTTTCTAAACTCCAAGAGCGGCTCTCTCAACAAGCCTTGTCACTATTCTCTATTACGCACCAAGATGATTTTCGTCGAATCAGGCATGGCAGCGCCCGATAACAAAAAACCGGGGCGATTCCCCAGTTCTTTGCACGAACGTTTGAAGAGCGATCTGATTCATTCCATGCCCTTGCTCGATGCTTCCATGTGCGAAAGCAAGGAAACCGACCAGTGTGCCCTGCGTTGCCGCGCTGCGTCGGCGCTGAAACCGGTTGGCTCGCTGGCTACGAGCTTATCCAGCAAACTATGGTCGCCCTGAAGGTAGAGCCGCACCTTCATAATGCCGTAGGCATATTCCGGATGACTCTCGGCAAGATAGGCAAAGATCGAACCGGATTCTCGCTCAAACCGCTCTCTATTGCCTTCTGTATGGACGAGTGTCTCCGTCTCCTGCAAGATGTTGCGCGGCTCAATGTGTACGCGGCTGGCAACATCTTGTACGGACAAGCCTTGCTCTTGGGCCAACTCACGAAATCGTATCACGACTTCATCGTCGCTCAAGCGGTGGATATCGGTCTGCGGCTGCCGCGATTCCAGGCTATGGCGAATGCTCTCCCAATCGACCTTGACTTTCGGGTATAGCTCTGAGATCTCGAGTTGCAGGTCGGTGGTGACACGAGGACGCCCCCCAAGATATGCCAAGAACTGGGTGCGGGTACCAAGATCATCCACAATGTCACGTACGAGCCAAGCCACCCACAGCGTCTGATCTTGGCGACCAGAAGCTGCTTCCGGTACCCATTTTATGTAAACGTTCTCTCGCGCTGTATCAGGCACAGAGTGGTTTATTCCTACTGTTCTTGACCCGCATCATTATCTGATGAAGTGCCAATTCCCCGGACTCGTCGGGCTTGAGGCTTTGGGCTCAGATACGTCGTGAGTTGGTTCCCTTCCATGATGGGCCTTCTCTCTATGACGGCGGCATCCTCAACGCGCTCAAGCACAACGCGCAACACGTCGTGCCCATGCTCAGGATGTGCCATTTGCCGACGTAGGAATCGAACAAATGCCTTAACCTTATGGCCCTCTTCCAGGAACTTGAAAATTCGATCTACCCGATAATCAATATCATGTCGATCCATGACTGGGCTGAATCGAACTTCCTTCAACGTGGTGGCGGCGCGATTCTTGCGCGAATGGCGCTCTTCCTTGGTCTGACGGTACTTGTACTTCCCATAGTCCATGAGTCTGCATACTGGTGGGGAAGCGTTTGGGGACACCTCTACCAAGTCCACCTCGCGTTCTTGGGCTAACGCAAGCGCTCGCTCTATCGCGAGAATGCCGACTTGCTCACCATCTTCATCGATTACGCGAACTTCGCGTGCCCGAATTTCTCGATTATTGCGCGCCTCTTTGACTATAGTTATTTACTCCTTCGTGGCTGTTTCAAAGTCTCGCTGGACTATACCATATCTATATGCCGAGAATCAAGACCCGTCCAGCATTGGCACAATCACTTGATTGTCTGCACTAATTCCGGGTCCATGGGTGTGCGCGCACCGTCAGCGCCCTGTTTGGCGGCGACGCCAGGCCCCTACGCGCGACCCTACGCTTGGCCGCCTGTGCCAGAGCCATGTCGCGAGCTCGAATTGCAAACGTGCGCCTCAGCACCACGTCCCGTCCGGTCTCGACAAAGCCAAGACTTTCCAATGCCTGGCAAACGTCCGTTGCGTACGCAGGCACTCTCGACCAAACTCTGGAGTTGCCACGTTCTCTTGCATGAATGAGGGCCGTAGCCGCCAGGTCTCGTGCCAGTCCAAAGTGGCCTGGTGCAACTCCTAGCTGCGCGCGTAACTCGCCATTCCGCCCCGGCGCTTCCGACAGCCAGCCTGCAATTCCATCCTGCTCCTCGACCACCCAACGAGTCACCTGGAACGAAAACCGCGACGAGCTCCGCTGCAATTGCCAATCACGAGCTGTGATCCCTTCTGATAGACGCACAGCTTGCGGTGTTGAACGGAGGTAGAGCTTGTGCAAGGGCCACGCATCGCGCCGCTCCTGCCGCCGCAGCCCCGGCGCCTCCGGAGCCGTCACAACAAATGGTAACGACAACGCATACGTGCGTTCCTGCATCGCAATTGAGAAATCCGCACGACGAAACGGAGCAATCAATCTGCTCTCTTCCGCCACGCGCGCAACGAGGCTCGGCATGCGCCTATCCGCTGCTTGGCGGCACACTTCATCGAGAAGCATAAGCAGCCGGGTGTGTTCCGCGCTGTGTTCCGCAAGCGAGTGCGCCTCTAGTCCCGCAATGACCAAATGCATCAACTCCCACTGAACGCGACCCGATTGCCGCGCTATTTGCGCTAAGGCGACTGCCCGCCGTCCTTCCCACACTGCAATCGCACAAGACGCCGGTAAGACCGCTCCAAGCAGCAAGCTAATTGTCGGCGACCACGGGGAATCGGCAATGACGAGAGACGGTTCGCCGCGTGCCTGGAGCCGTAACGCCTGCAGGAAGCGGAGAGTATCCTGTCGCTTGATTTCGCCTGACTGAGCCACTTCACCTATCGTCTTCGGGCGGAGCAGATTGACACTGAACGGATGTTATCGGGCAGAAATCTTCCTCGCTTCAACCGGAGGCCGATTAGTCGACGTGCGAGCAGAGCGTGAGAAAATACCGGTGTAAACGACGGTCCTTCACGATTTCAGGGTGGAAAGCCGTGGCAAACATCCGCTCTTGCTGAATGGCAACGATGCCCCCATCGGAAGGAAGCCGCCCCAGCACATCCACGTTCGGCCCTACGGACCTGACCACCGGGGCACGTATGAAGACAGCGGGGAATGGTTCCCCATCAATGCATCGAATGGTAACTTCAGACTCGAAGCTATCAATCTGGCTGCCAAATGCATTGCGCTGAATGTCGACATCCATAGCCCTAAACAGCGGCTGATCGTGCCCATCGACATTCTTGGCGAGCAAAATCATCCCAGCGCAGGTGCCCCACACTGCCAACTTACCCGCACATATGCGGTCACGGATGGGTTCCAATAAGTCATAGAATACCATCAGCTTACCGATGGTAGTGCTCTCGCCGCCGGGGATGATGATCCCTTGGAGGTCTTCAAGATCCCTGGGCAACTTAACCAAGTTGGCGTCTACGCCCAAGTCGCCAAGCGCCTCAACGTGCTCGCGAACGTCACCTTGAAGCGCTAAAACACCGACGTTCATGCCGGTCTCTACCATCCTCGTACGGCAAGTAATTCTTCACTAGCCATAGAGCGCACGTCAAGACCTGACATCGGCTCGCCCAGACCACGGGAGACTTCGGCCACAATCTGAGAATCCTCGTAATGGGTTGTTGCCTTGACGATTGCGTTAGCCCGCGTTGGCGGATCTTCCGATTTGAATATGCCGGAGCCGACGAAGTTCCCGTCGCAACCCAGTTGCATCATGAGCGCGGCATCCGCCGGCGTAGCGATGCCTCCCGCAGAAAAATTGACAACAGGCAATGCACCACGTTCCGCTACTTCCACGACAAGCGCATGGGGGGCTCCAAGTTCCTTTGCTTGCGCCATGAGCTCATCGGGACGCATGCTCTGCAGGCGGCGAATTGCGCCATTGACAGTGCGAATGTGCCGAACGGCTTCCACAACATTTCCGGTGCCCGCCTCGCCTTTCGTGCGGATCATGGCCGCGCCTTCACCAATTCGCCGCAAGGCCTCGCCCAAGTCTCTGGCGCCACACACAAAAGGGATAGTAAACCCATCCTTGTCAATGTGATGCTCTTCATCTGCGGGCGTAAGCACTTCCGATTCATCGATGTAATCAATACCCAGTGCCTCAAGCACCTGTGCTTCGACAAAGTGACCTATCCGGCACTTGGCCATGACAGGGATCGTAACGGCCTCCTTGATTTGCGTGACAAGCTCAGGATCAGACATGCGCGCCACGCCGCCTTGAGCGCGGATGTCTGCTGGCACTCGCTCCAACGCCATTACGGCTACCGCACCGGCGTCTTCGGCAATTCTCGCCTGCTCAGGCGTGACAACGTCCATGATTACGCCACCCTTGAGCATTTGAGCCATGCCGGACTTGACAAGCCACGTACCCTTTTCCATAGTTTTAGCCTCTAGGTTGCTATGCCTCACCCAATCGCCCTATGTTACCTCTCTCATGTTACCTAGCGAAGCCTGCCTCGGCAAGAGGCTGCAGAGACCCTTTGCAATTCGACTCGGCGGGCAGCTCCACCTCACCTTCCTGCGCGCTTTGAACTATCCTTGCCGGTTTGATAGAGAGTACTACATCTGCTATCATGATGCGCCAGAGGAGTGGTTGTACGGGCGCGAACCTGAACAGAAGGGGTGTCACGTGGCGGTGCTGACCGTACAAATCGGCCAGGCTGCACTTGTTGGCAATCAACGTCGAGCAAGCAGTCCCTGGGCTCATACCTTCCAAGACACCTCATCGGATGTCGATATGGGCTCCCTCTACTTGAATTTGGAGGGAGTCAGCAGCGAGACCGCCGGCACCATTGCAAATGAAGTGGCGCGGCACTACTTCGAAAACACCTCCGCTCGCACTGAAACCGCCCTACTCCGCAGCGTACGTCACGCCTACCGCTTTCTTTACGATGCCCGTATTGAAGGCTCCCTGTCTGATATTGGCTTAACTGCGGTGGTCGTTCTCAGTGGGCGCGCTTCAATTGCCCAGGTTCTACCTGCCCAGTTCTATCTGGTTCAAGAAGGTGAACTGACTGCCTTGCCCGAAACACAGGAACGGGCTTCCGGCCAGAATTCCCCGTCAATGCCGGACGACCGCTATCCTCAGTGGGAGCCTCCTGTTGAGATGTTTCGCGCCACTCTCCATCCCCAAGACGTCGTAGTTCTCTGTTCAGACAACGTCGGCACGGCGCTGAGTGACAATGAGGTTGAAGAGATTCTCTCTGCTGGCAATGTTCAGAATGCCGCGGAGTCATTGGTCGACTCCGTACGCAAACGCGGGGAGAAGGATTGTTCGGCATTAGTGCTCCGGTTCGATTCCGCAAGAGAGACTCTTGGGAGCGCAAGTACCGCGCCACAGGAACCTGAAGCAAGCCTCGAACCTGCTCCGCAGAGAGCCGAATCTGCTGCGCGCGGAGGTGTGGCCACTTCAATTGTTGGCCTTATATTGGCCCTCTTTGTCATGACGTGGTCATTCATTGCATCTCTGTTTCGACCTCGCAGCCAACCCGCTGCCCAGAGTTCTTCAGGCGTCTCCAGCGTTGCGATGCAGTCAACGATCACTACGCGAAATGCAGTGGAGGAAGCCCGCAGACAGAGGATAAACCGAGTAGGCGCTGGCATAGTGGTCTTGCTGGTGCTGGCTCTGCTCGTCATAGGTGCCAACGCTCTGTTTGGCGGTGAAGAACAGCCGGTTAGCATAACCGAAGATGCACCGGCCCCGGCCCAAGAGCAGGAAACCGTCCAAGCGCCCCAAAGCGATACCGGGACTGCGACAGCTAGCCCTGCGCCAATTGAAACGGCCACCATAGCCTCGGCAACGCCGTCCGCCCCGGAATCAACTGGCTCGATAGTTGATGAGCTTCAGGAGATCGTCCGATTTGATGCTGCGGTGCAACCGGGCGAAATCTTCGGTTTGAACAATACAATGTATGTTCTCGATCGCGCCTCAGGTGCCGTGTACCGGGTCGGCACGGCAGGAAACAGCGAAGTTGTCTATCAGCCCAACGTTGGTACTCTGTCAGGCAGCAACGCGCTACTCGTTACCGGAAGAGCGGACCTCATCCAGATTCTTGACAGCAGTTATCAGCTCTACCAAGTCGTGAATGGCGAAGCTCCCCAAGTTGCGCAACTCTCAACCGGCTCGATTCTGGATCCCAGGGCAAGCGCGACCTATGATCAGAACTTCTATTTGCTAGACGCAGGCGCAAACGACGTATTGCGTTTCCGGCCTATTGGCAGCGGCGTCTACGGCGAGCCGGAAGGATTCTTTGGGATCAACAGTGGAGTAGACTTGTCGCAGGCAAGTGATCTCGCCATCGACGGTTCTGTCTTCATCTTGTTTAGTGACGGCACTATCAACCGCTACACATCCGGATCCCGGGCTGAGTTTTCCCTTGAGACTCTGCCGTCGCCTCTGGGCACGCCGGGCGCGATCTTCATTAGCCAAGAAATGGGCTCACTCTACATCTTAGACGGAGACAACGATCGAGTCGTTCAGGTAACTACCGAAGGCGTTTACCAGCGTCAAATTCTTGCGCCAAACAGCCTCTTCGCCACTGCCATTGACTTGTATGTCAATCGTGGTGAAACCTATCTCTGGATTGTCGGCCCAACATCGGTAACGCGGATACCGCTACCGGAACTTCCTGCAGATGCTCCCAGATCTGCTGGGTAGGGCTCGCACCTCAACGTCGTGCTCGAGTTTTAGCGGCCGCTGACTCTGCTCTTCGTTTGCACTTCGTCCACATAGAGAGTTCAACTTGTCGGCATCCGTGTACAAGCCGTCTTGCAGGATTCAAAACCAGCAAGTCTTCTGGCTGCAGTGTAGGGATTTTTGTCCGCCAGCACGTTGTAACGTCCTGACGTTCCGGTAAGAACAGATAACGAGAATTTCACAATGTTCTATGATGAAGCTCGCATTTTCGTAAAGGGTGGCAAGGGCGGCGACGGCATGGCCCACTTCCACCGCGAGAAGTTTCAACCGCGCGGCGGGCCGGATGGCGGCGACGGTGGGCGCGGCGGCAGCGTCTACCTCTCCGTCGACCCTAGTCTGAACAGCCTGCTCTTCCTCCATCGCACTCGTCGCTTTGTTGCTGAGGCGGGCCGGGCCGGCGGCACTAACCGGAAGCAGGGCGCTGCGGGCAAAGACATTCAAGCATGGGTTCCGCCCGGAACGGTCGTAACCGAGGAGGTTTCAGGTCAGGTCATTGCGGACTTGCGCAACGTCGATGACCGCGTTCTGGCGGCAAGGGGAGGTCGGGGCGGTCTGGGCAATGTGCACTTTGCGACGTCAACACGCCAAGCACCGCAATTCGCTCAAAAAGGAGAACCGCCCGAAGAGCGCTGGCTCAACTTGGAATTGCAGCTCATCGCCGATGTTGGCATTGTGGGACAGCCAAATGCCGGCAAATCATCGCTCCTCTCGCGGATAAGTGCCGCACGCCCCAAAGTTGCCGCATATCCATTCACCACGCTGCAACCTGAGCTTGGCGTCGTCCAACGGGGCAATGCGACGTTAGTGTTCGCCGACATCCCGGGCCTCATAGACGGGGCGCACAGCGGCGCCGGTCTGGGCCACACGTTTCTGCGCCACATTCGACGCACCCGCATGTTGCTGCACGTAGTGGACTGTGCTTCCTTGGAAGACCTGGACCCAGTGGCGGCCTTCCGGCAAATCAATGACGAGCTTTTCCAGTTCGATCCCACACTGCTGGAAAGGCCCCAAGTCGTCGCGCTAAACAAACTCGATGTCACGGAAGCGCGGTCACGCTTTGATGCCGCCAAAGCGGCGATTGCGTCTCTCGGTCACACGGTGGTTGGCATCTCGGCCGTGTCCGGCCAAGGGATCGATGAGTTGCTCGGCAGTGTTTTTCACACCTACAGTGAGACGCCTGCCGCCAAGTTGGAAGCCCCGTCAATTGCTGTAACCGAGATTGCAGTCCCGGTCTCTGACGATTTCGCCATTGCGCGTCGAGAAGATGCGCTTGTCGTAACCGGCAAGGCAGCGGAACGCCTCGCCGCGATGTCCGACCTCTCCACCCTCGATGGCGTGCTTTACTTTCAGCAACGGCTCGACCGCATGGGAATCACCGCAGCGTTGGAGAAGGCCGGCGCGCGGGCCGGCACTATGGTAGTCATCGGCACGGTTGAATTGGAGTGGCAGGCGGAGCCGTAGTCTTTAACTCTCCACGGTAGTGACGTGCTTGATATGGGGGTGCGCATCGGCAAGAAAGTCGTGGCTCAAGACCTCACAATGATCCTTCAATAGGCGAGTCGTACTCCGTTCGCCACTGTAATCTCTCCCAAGTCTTGAAGAAGTGCTCTGCGCCACTTACAATAGAAAGCTGATAACTTGCAACTTCGACAGTTGGACTGCCGAGTACGCATTAGGCAATGAGGAAGGATCACCAATGCCAGATGACCTCGATAGAAGGAAAGTAGTAATCCTGGAAGACGATCCTGAATTGATCGAACAAATTCAGCGCCGACTCCAGGACTACGGGTACTTCTCAATTCTCGTGCGACGGACGCGGGACATCATAAAGTTTCTCAAGGCAGAGAAACCGCAGACCATGATTATGGATGTCGCTCTTCCAGATGTGGACGGCATCGCGCTGCTACAGGAAATCAAGGCGGACTGGGAAGCCAAGAAGACGCATGTCATTGTGATGTCGAACTACTCGACGCGGGTCAACTATAAGGTCCGCGATGATGTAGCAGACATCTTTCAGAAGCCCTTTGACGTTGAGTCGCTCTTGGAATCCGTGCACCGTGTAGCCGCTATGGATAACAAGTAGCCGACCTGAAGCGCATGGGCTTCCTTGCATCATCGACTCTTGGGCGTCATGGCTTTGGGTGTCTTGCACTTAGCCAAGGCGCTCTTGCATTTAGTCGTAGCATCCAAACCTTGAAGGGCGTACTAAGCGGTCAGCAGCCGATTGATGGCTTCTGACTCATTGCCCCGCGAGCGTAGGAACTCAGCTACACGCTGCCGCCGCGGTGCGCCGTCTATCGGTCCGGTCACGGTTACAGACAAGGCTCCCGCCGCATTTGCCCAAAGCGCAGCCAACTCTAACGGCGCGCCCTGTTGCAACGCCCAGAGAAACGCGGCATCGAAGGTATCGCCGGCTCCCGTCGCGTCAACTTCCTCAACCGGAAATGAAGGTACCGAGAAAGTATTCCCATTACTGAATACTGAGCAACCGGCTGCACCTTGCTTGAGCACCACGGCCTCATTGTGGGGAGCCTTGCGCAACGTAGCGCACGCGGCTTCCGTGGAACTCGCGCCTGTGATCAACCGGGCCTCCTCGCCGCTCGGGAAGACGATGCTTGCCACGTCCACGATAGGGCCGACCAGCGCGCGAATCTCTACCGGGTCAGCGAGTTCCGCACGTATATTTGGGTCTAGACTCACACGTCCACCGGACTCCCTGACTAATCGCGCCACCAAGATGCAGTACTTCCACCAGGCGTCATTCATTGCCAGACATGAACCGTTGATGTGCACCCAAGCAACCTGCTTCAGGAAATCTGAACTCGGCAACGGCGGCGGCAAGCCTGCCGCGCCGTTTCGCATGTGAAAGAAGAACGACCGCGTCCCGTCGGGGTGATTGACCACAAAAGAAACAGCGGTCGGTAATGTCTTGGTCGCGGCCATGCAATCGCGGCCCACATCTTCTTTGGCCAGGAAATCCATGATCGCCTCGCCGAAGGCATCGTCGCCAACCGTACCCAGGAATGAACTCAGCCCGCCCAAGCGGGCAACCGCCGTAGCGAATATGAGTGGCGCGCCACTCGCAAATGGCCCGCGATAGGCGCCTTCCTCCGTCAGAGGCGCATGTTCGCCTATCTGGACAAACTCGGCGAGCGCCTCGCCCATGCTTAGAATTACGGTCCGTTCCATTGCCCACCTTCACAGGCTACTGCTTGACCACATTCTGCACAGTATACTGGCAATCGATGGGAGTGAACTCAAGTGACAGAGAACAATCGTCTTCCTGCCAGCACTCGTGCCAAAGTAGCCCGTCAATTCTGGCAAGGACCTGTGTTGGAGAAAGCGCAAAGTGCCTTGGGAATGGTGCTTGTGCGGCAAGACAAAGGCAATGCAATGCGCGGCAGAATAGTGGAAGTAGAGGCCTACGGCGGCAGCGATGATCCCGCCAGCCACGCCTATCGCCGCAGAACGCCTCGCAATGCGTCTATGTTCGGTCCCGGAGGCGTTGCATACGTTTACTTCGTCTACGGCATGCACTTCTGTTTCAACATCGTAACAGGAAGAGAGAACGAGGCCGCAGCTATACTCGTGCGCGCCTTAGAGCCGCTTGAAAACCTACACGGCCGCACCGATGGCCCGGCACGCCTTTGCGCTGCTCTAAATATCGATCGGCGGCTCAACGGCATTGCGTTAGACGGCGATACCCTCTGGCTGGAACCGGGCGACTCGCCATTGCCAGCGCATCAGATCGCATGTACCCCGCGCATCGGCATAAATCCGGCTTCGCTTGGCGCTGAACGGCCGTGGCGATTCTTCGTCAGGGACAACCCAAACGTATCAAAGCCACTCCGCCGTTAACCCCGCTGCTCTGAACCGCACATGCCTGAGGAACCTTGCTTGCGTGCTTCCGCATGCGGTTGATCCTCGTCGCATATCGCTATCCGCACCTATCTCTCGCGCTTGCGCCATGTGCCGTTCACCCCTACAATACGGCACTAGTACAACGATTTGAAGTAACTAATCAATAGTCCACGGGAGCGAGGAATGCCGACTTACCGCGTTGGAATCGTTGGGTGCGGGGCGCGATCGACCGCGCATGCCGCAGGTTGGGTAGCGAACGAGAGCGCCACTATCGCGGCGGTTGCCGACCCCATTCAGGAGCGGCGTGATGACCTGGGAGACAAGCACGGTGTATCGCCGGAGCACCGTTATCCGGACTTTTCCGATATGCTGGCGGATGCCGAGCTTGACTTCATCTCACTGTCTACTAAGCCTGAGCTCAGAGAGCCGGCAATCATCGCGGCGGTTGAAGCTAACATCAGGGGCATCTTGTGCGAGAAGCCCATGGCGCTTAGCTTAGGTGAAGCGCACCGTATCCACAGCGTTTGCGCTGAGAACGGTATCCCATTGGTCATCAACCATCAGAAGCGCCACCTCACAGAGTGGCAGCGTCTCGCCGCCATGTGCGCGAATGGCGAACTCGGCGCCATTGAGCGCATCGAGGCATCGTCTTTCGGAAATCTAGCCAGCCAAGGTACGCACGTGCTGGATATGGTCCTGCAGTTTGGCGGCGACGTGCAACCACTGTGGGCCATTGGGCAGAGCGTCGGCTGGCGAGACTACGCGGGAGCGCACGCCGGACCCCGATTTACCTTGGGGCAGTATCGCTTCCCCAACGACATAACGGCCTATGTGCAAATGGGCGATGAAGCCCCGCAATTGTTGGGGCGCGAGGATTCGTGGATGCGCCTGCAACTCCGCGTATGGGGCACGGAAGGCCGCGGTCAGGTAGATCTTCCCAATGGCACCCGTGTCTGGCGGAAGGGAGAAACTGAACCAACCAGTTGGCCGGAGAGCTGGACCGACCCGGAGAATCTCGCCGGCGCCCAAGCAGGACTTTCGCAGTCAGTCATTCAGGCCGCTGAAGACCCCAGCTACGACCCGCCCGCAGGCGGCATCCGCCCGCTCTACAGTTTCGAGATGATTGAAGCGCTCTGCGCCTCAACGCTGGCAAGGGAGGTCGTATCGTGGCCGCTGCCGGCATGGGATCACTCGCCTATGCAGTCGCTGAAGCCGGGAGGCGTTCATGTTTGAGTACTTTGCATCCAGTGTCGCCTTTTCGGAGTTGAGCTTCGCGGAAGCGTGCGCCGCGTTGCGTGCAACGGGCGTCAACGAGGTCGACATATGGTCTGTCTTAAATCGGTGCACTCACCTGCCTCCGCAAGACAAACATCCCGATTTGGACGGCATAGAGCGCACACTTGCCGAACACCAGCTCACGTGTCGGGTGATTTCGGCTTACGGCAAAGGCTCTGACGAGATGGTCATGGCCAGGCTTGACCACCTGGTGAGTCTTGGTGGAAAGGTGCTGGTGCGAGGCAGTGGGCCGGAAGATCTATCGGTGGCTGAATTCGCCCAATCCTTCATGCCATTCGTGCGACGCGCC
This sequence comes from Chloroflexota bacterium, assembly GCA_026710945.1. Lineage (NCBI taxonomy): Bacteria > Bacillati > Chloroflexota > Chloroflexota bacterium. The sequence goes on along the minus strand of JAPOQA010000014.1, from coordinate 26,543 downwards.
GAGGAGCTAGGGGTGCAGATTGGCATTGAAAACCATCGCGGGTCCACAATCAACTCCATCGCCTCTATGCGGGAACTCTTGGCACGCATAGAGAGCCCCGCACTTGGCATTGCGTTCGCTCCCATCCACGTCCACATGGCCCAGGAGAGTATCCCGGAGGCAATTCACGCGGTCGCCGGACGTATTGCGCACTGCTATGCGTGGGACTGGGGCCCAACGGCCGATGAATTTCAAAAAGATACGCAAGAACAGTTGCCCGGTACCGGCGTTATTGACTTTCATGCCATGTTCCGTGCCCTGCATGACACTGGCTATCAAGGTCCGCTTTGCATCTTTGCGAACGGATTGGAGCTCGAACGCACGTCGGATGCCATCATCGCGTTGCAGTCCGGCAGGTCGTATTGCCAGCAGGTGGAGCGCGATCTCGGCCTGACGTAGCCGAGCACACCCAGGCCACTCGTCAGTGCGGTCAATCCAACGAGTTCACTCGTTGCTGACTACAATCCTTTCTGCGCCTGGAGAAGGCTGACAGCTTTCAGCCATTCGTGCTGAGCCTGTCGAAGCACAAGGGGTTTGGTGCTCTCTTGGTGGACGGAGAAAAGATCTCCGACTATCGATATTGCAAGATAGCAAGGCTTTGCCGCCAGGTGGCTTGTCCGCCAATTGCGGACGTGCAGTTTGCGACGGATAGAACCGCCGACCCCGATTTCCCGTGCTCCTGGCTACCCTCAACGAAGTTCAAGGCTTATCCCGAGTTCCGCCGCTGTTTCCTTCATCGGCTCCCAGACAATGCGCGGCAGTACATGGGTGCCGCGAGCGCGTGCTTCGCGCTCTAAGCGTCCTGCACGCTCGCCGGGGTAGAAGATTTCGTCCACACCGGGCCGGCGCGGCGAGGCCTTGATTCTACTGATATATTCCGTTACCCGCCGCGCAAAATCGGGGTGCGCCATGAATAGACTGGGATCCATCACCAAGAGAAAGTGGCCCACCTTACCACTCTCGCCGCTGTCGGGTCCATAGTCATTGCCGCTGAGAACGCCTGCTATGAGTTCCGATACCATCGCCAAGCCGTAGCCTTTATGGTCGCCAAGCGGTAACAGCGATCCAATCAGCGCCGCCTGCGCATCAGTGGTCGGATTGCCGTCTTTATCCAGTGCCCAGCCATCGGGCAGGGGCGCATTCTCTGCCGCGTGCATGCGTACTTTGGCAAACGATGCCGAAGGCGCAATATCGAGCACCATGGGGTCCTGATCGCCAACGGGCACCCCGAACGCCCAGGGATTGTTGCCAAGCATGCGACCCATCCCGCCGGTAACCGGCATCACTGCCTCGGCTACTGAGGTGCAGATGGCGATGTATCCTTGGCGAGCTGCCCGCAGAACGTAGTGCGCCGGAATGAAGAGATGGCTCGAATTGTGGACCCCCGCAATGCCGACGCCGTTCGTTCCCGCCTTGATGAGACAGCGTTCAAGTGCGCGGGTGCAGGCTATGCCGCCGAAGCCGTAATCGGCATCTACCAATACACTAATCGGAGACTCCCGGAGCATGCGGACCTTGGGTTTAGGCTTGATTGTGCCTGCCTTGACCCTGGGACTATAGTATGCGACGAGCCGTACCCCATGACTGGCATGACCGCGCAATTCCGCTTCCACCAGAATTCCCGCCAACAACTGCGCGTTGCTCCTGGTCACCCCGAGAGCCGCAAACGCTTCGGCACAAAACGTCTCCAGGTCTTCAATTGCGATAGTACGCTCATTATCCATTGTTCTGTCCTTGTTCAGTTTATTGTCATCGGCCCTGCGAGAATAGCCTGTCCGATGGTGTGCTGCAGCTTTGTGGCTTGTTTTGCGCAGAGGCGCACTTTCTCTGCTGCGTCGATTAATTGTCCCTCATTTCTCGACAACCCAACCCTAACAGCAGAAACGCAGAGGCATAGCTACGAGGTCATGAGGATGCCGCCGTCTACGTTCATGACCTGTCCCGTAATGTACGAACTTTGGTCTGAGCACAAGAATGCCGCAACCTGTGCAATGTCATCGACCGAGCCGACGCGATCTAAAGGGATTTGCGGCAGGATCTTCCGTTTCCAGGTTTCCGGAAAGGGAGTCGGCTTGGAATCGATCATCCCGGGCGCAATACAATTCACCCGAATGTGCGGTGCCCACTCAAGCGCCAGATGCTTTGTGAGCATCACCAGGCCGGCCTTGGCGGCAGCATAGTGAGCGCCGGTCGCATAGGCCGGATGCGGGCTAATGCCACCGCCCGAGGCGATGTTGAGAATCACGCCGCCCTCATGCGACCGCATCACACGGGCAGCCGACTGGCAAAGGAGAAAAGGGCTTTGGAGATTGATCATTTGTACCCGCTGCCAGTCTTCTGACGAAATCTGCAGTGCCGGCGTGTTGCTGAATACCCCCGCGTTGTTGACCAAAATGTCCACGGTGCCGAACGCATCGAGGGCCGCCGCTATGATGGTCTGCGCGGCCATTACATCTTGCAGGTCCGCCCGAACCGTCGATGCCCTTACGCCGTGCGTTTCAATCTCATGGCTAACCCCATCCACATACTCAGAGGCAGCGTTGTAGTGCAACACGATGTTTGCGCCGCTCCGAGCGAGAGCGAGGGCTATGCCCTTGCCGATGCCGCGCGCCGCGCCGGTTACAACAGCCACCTTGCCACCCAAGGCCTGCGTCATTCCTGCAATTGCTCCTTACCCGCACCCTTGCCGGACTACCCGCCTAAGACTTCTGCTAATCTAGACTCTACTATTGTGCGTTTCTCATCAAAGGAGAACACCTTTTGCTACTTGCTGTTTCGGAAAACATGATACCCGGTGCTGGCTATGGCGAAAAACTCCACTTTCTGCGCGATCACGGGTATGACGGGATCGAGCTATTTCCCGAGACCGCCGCGCAGGAGGCCGCTGAACTCAAACAAGCAATGGCGGAAACAGGTATTCTCGCGCCAAGCATGCGTGGCAGGACGCGGGACTTGCTTTCCGCGGACGTAGCTGAACGCCGAGCCCAAATCGAGAGGTTGAAGCAGGTATGTGCCTTGGCCGAGGACTGCGGCGTTCGCGTCGTTGTGATTGTACCAGTCTTTGGCGGGCCGAAACTGCCAAATCTTGCGCCCTGGAGATCCGTAATTGAGTTGGAAGATGCCCTGTTGGATACCATCCTTCCCACCATCGGAGATATTGCGGCCAATCATGGCGTAACCCTGGTTATGGAGCCCTTAAATCGCTATGAGACCCACTTCCTCAATACGCTGGAGCAAGGGGCGGCGATTTGCCAACGCACAAACCATCTACATGTTCGAATCATGGCGGATTTCTTTCACATGCACATTGAAGAAGGAGACATTGCGGCAAGCCTCGCCGAAAACCTAGCATTTGTACGCCACGTACACTTAGCCGACAGCAACCGCGACCTTCCTGGTTGCGGTCACACGGACTTCGCACCTGCGTTTCGCGTACTCAAGCATGCAGGGTTTGACGGTGCGTTTGCCTTGGAGTGTCCACGCAGGGGATACGCGGGCTTCGGCTTCAAGGAAAGCGCCGACTTCGTGCGCAGAACATGGCAAGAGGCCTAAGCAAATCACCGGCGGGTAGCTGCGGACTTGCCCCCATGAACGTAGCGCGATTAGTTCGGCCCCGCTACGAGAGTGAATGCCACGGGGCGTACGGCAAGCGGCACGACATTGCGCACGTGGAGCGTACGTGAGTCGAGCACGAGAATGGCGCTTGCGTGCGGTGCGAGCGCGTAGAGTGCGTTACGTGCTGGATCGAGGGTCAATTGGGTCAGGCCGCCGCTCTGCCATAACGTTCTCTCCACGCTTCCGTCGGTTGTACTGATCATCGTGAGAGCCGGAAGTTCGTCTGCTACAGCGGCCTCATCTGCGGTGGCGTCTGCATCTGAAGCTTCTTTTGTGGTGGTCCTGACAGGAGGAACTCTGCTTTTGACATCCGCGTCCGAATCGGAATCCTCAGCAGGTTCTGCTGGAGGAGGCCCAGTTTGACTGCTCAAGAAGAGGGCTGAGCCATCAGCGTTGATCACTCCATGCGTGGCGCGTCCTGCCGCATCTGTTGCCAGCCGCATTGCCTGTCCGGAGTCTAGTGCAACGCGCCATATTTCTTCAGTCTCCGGAGTGGTCACATAGGCCAAGACTCCGTCGGCGGCGTGAACAATTGCGCCAATCACCAGACCGTCACCAATAGCTATTGCCTTGTCAACACGTGCAGAGCCCAACATCACACGCACCATTTGCGTTCGGTCAATTGCGACGGCGAGAAGTGAATCCTCACCAAGAGGCACAAGACGGTCTACAGCCCAAGGCAATGAAATCTCCATCACGACCTCATCATTTTCATCCATCACCAACAAGCTGGCTGCGGTCTCCGAACCCATCACCAGGTACTGCCCAATCACCGATAGACTACTCAGATCTTGGGACGGCAACTCGAGGAGCCGGCCCACCTGCTGCGACTGGGCGTCTACGGCGAGCAGGCCCTCTTCCTGCAAGATGAAGAGGGTTTTCCTATCCGCAGATACTGCAAGCGCGCGCGGCTCTCCGCCCACGCCGGTGACAGTCGACGGCTTCAAGTCCTTGGGATTGAAAGCGATGAGCGCACCGGTGTCGGCAACGCCGAGCAAGACGATAGTCGGTGGCTGAGCCTCTACCTGCTCCGGCGTCAACTCGGTGTCCTCCGGACCGCGCAGAAGCGAAAAGCCAACCGAGATAAGGAGTGCAAGCACTACCAGCGCGATTCCGACCTGCATGACGCGAGAGCGAACAGTGGAATCGCCAGTGCCGAGCGCAGCGGCGACCTCACCCCTGAGGGTGGCGCCAGGACGCGGCGCCCCAAGCTGACGCATGGCACGCTCCACAGAGCCGCGATCGGCCTCAGAATCCGGCGCGCGGAATTCCGAACGTGCCCTCTCAAGCAAAGTTTCCACGCGGTCAAGAGACGTGCCCAACGCTTCCGCAGTCTGACTCTGCGGCATGCCTTCAGCAAGAGATAACAGCCAGACGACCCGCAGTCGCGGGGGCAGCGCGAGAGTGGCTCTGCGCCACGCAGTCGTGCGATCCTCAACCTCCACCGGCCCAGGCGCGCGCCGGGTAAGCCTGTGCCACCGCGCTGACGCGAGATACGTTCGCACGGCCATCCGATAGAACCAGGTGTCCAACACAACGTTGCGGGGCCGCTTGCTGATCGCGCGGTAGGCCCGGCGGAAAATCGCGATGACTAGCTCGCGCGCCTCACTCTCATTACCGGTGAGCCAAAACGAGAAGCGGTAGAGCATGGGGGCGAACTGATCGTAGAGCCCAAGAAAAGCGTCTCGATCGCCGCTCTCGGCTGCCGCGAGAATTCGTCCCCGATTAGCTAGCATCTGCGCTCAACGTCCAAGTTCTGCGTACGATTCTTGCCTGCATGGTAGCACATTGCCAGCCCAATCTTGAGCCATTCAGCGCTCGAACCACTGCAAGAAGAGCAGTGCTCCCGTCCAATGCTCCGCGCCATTGCAGTAGCAGACAGAAAGATGTACCGTACATATAATCAGCGAATGTGTCGCTGGTGTCTTCAGGGCTCCCTCCTGCCCGTGCACGAGGATCTCAGCCATAGGAAGCGCTATGGATTGAAGGGGATACGGAGTCCCCTTTGTAAGACTGTTATGTAAAGTTTTCAAGAGGCAGCACCGGGCCGCGAATTCCAAACATAATGTAGCCAATTCAAGCGTGCTGCCGTAGTGGTCATCGTGTTAACACTGCCAGGGACTCAGCGTGGCAAATAGAAGAGCGACAATAGCTTCCCAACACAGCCTCCGTGTTGCCGGTCGCATGTTTGAGTCGTTGCGGGTGACTTCGTTTCGCGACCTTTGGATCGGCATGCTCGCCTCGTACATCGGTATGTACATGGGCATGGTCTCGCGCGGCTACCTTGCCTATGAGATAACGGGATCTGCCACAATTCTCGGCATTGTGACTGTGGCATCTGGGATCCCAATGTTACTGCTTTCCCCCGTCGGAGGCGTGCTGGCCGACATCATGAACCGCCGTCTCATTCTCGTCCACAGCCAGGTCTTCATGGTGGTGTCATCCTTGCTCATTGCCGTCCTCATTCACTTCGACCTGATCGAGATCTGGCACCTCATCTTCTTTGGATTTCTGCAAGGGATACTCTTCACCATTAACATGCCCGCGCGCTCTTCCGCGCTCCCACACCTGGTTGGGAGGCCGTTGCTCGCGAGCGCAATCGGCCTGACGAACTCGGGCCGCAACCTCATGTCAGTCATTGCCCCGGCGATCGCCGGGACCGTCATCGCGATTCCGTGGCTGGGCACGGCTGGGGCTTTCGACATCTCTGCAATCTTCTACGTTGGCGCAACGTTGCTGATGCTGCGCCTGCCTAAGAGCTTGGCTGAAAGCCGTGATCGTACGCAGGTAGCATTTGGCCAGCAGATGATCGATGGCTTCAGCTACATCTTCTTGCAGCGGCCGTTGCGCATCCTGCTCGTGCTCGGACTCATCCCAATAGTTTTCGGCATGCCCCTGCAATCTTTCCTGCCGGTCTTCCAAGCGGACGTGCTTCACGTTGGCGCGGTAGAACTCGGATTACTCTATTCGGCAGTGGGCGTTGGCGGCACGCTCGGATCGCTCATAATAGCGCCGCTCGCGGAGAGTAAGCACAGCCACATTTTGCAGCTTGTAATGGGTGTGTTATTCGGTCTTACGTTGATCGCCTTCGCCAGCAGCACATCTTTCACCCTGAGCGTCGTCTGCGTCGGTCTCGTCGGATTTGCCGGTAACGCGTCTACCGGCTTCAACAGCGCTTTGCTGATGCTGCGCACGGAAGAAGCGTACTATGGACGCGTAATGAGCATCTACATGATGAATTGGTCGCTTATGACCCTCTTTACTCTGCCCCTGGGCATGCTCGTTGACAAGTGGGGGGCACCGCTCGTGACGAGCGTCGCCGCTATGGGCATTGTCTTCTTTATGGGCGCAGCATTTGTCTTCTTCCGTGACATTCGTGAAGGTCAGCACCACAAGGAAGAATTAAGCGTTGAGGCCGGGGCGGCAGCGGTTGAATGAGGCGCCTTCCGGGGAGTCCACGAACTCCCGGCACACACAGGATAGGCTAGGGATTGGATTGTGGTTGTTCCAAGAGACGAGATAGTTAGCTTCCTGGATGAGTTCCTGGATGTACAGGGCATACGCGATTACGGCCCCATGGGGATACAAGTAATCGGTAAAGCAGAGGTGAATCACGTAGCCGTGGCCGTAAGCGCTTCCCGCGCCTGCTTTGCGCAAGCGGCAGCCCAGCAGGCCGATATGCTCATCGTGCACCACGGGCTCTTCTGGGATAACGAGAGTCGCGTAATCGGACAGGTTATGCGGGGCCGACTAGAGACGCTGTTTGAACATGACATGAATCTCTTGGCATATCATCTCTGCCTGGACAAGCATCCAGAAGTCGGCAACAACGTGCTCTCTCTGCGCGCCTTAGGAGCTACACCGGTCGAACTAGACTCGCCGCTCGCCGCAGTGGGGTACGTGGGCGAATACAGGAGTCCGGTGCCATGGGATGAGCTGACCGGGAGAGTGCGGAGCGTGTTTGGCGGGGAGCCCATTTTCTTCCCGGAAGGGCCGGCACTCACCTCGCGTATAGGGCTGGTGACCGGAGGCGCCGGTCGTACCTCTTACGTAATTGAAGCAGCGGACCGGGGGTGTGACACCTTTCTCACCGGGGAACTCAGCGAACCCGTACCCACCGTCGCCGCCGAATTGTCTATGAATCTCATTGGCGCCGGTCACTACAATACGGAGAAGCTCGGCGTGCAAGCCGTCGCCCACGTGCTTGAAGAACGCTTCGGCGTGAGTTCAGCGTTTATTGACGTGCCCAACCCGCTGTAGCGGAGCCGGGGGTACACTAAGCGATCCATGAAGCCCCCACTTTAGCTGCTTAACCGGCAGTGCTCACGCCGCTCACGCTGGAGACACGTGGCGCCTTGAAAAGGGAGGGTCCCAGCCACTAGGAAATCAGGCATGAACCGGCTCGTTGTCAGGACTGGATGTCAAGAGCCGTCGTGCCGCGGAAAGCACAGCTTCTACCTCATCGGTCACAGTCTCTTCCCCTTGGTTCGGCGCGAAGCGCACGACTTTTCTCTGTACGCCATAGGGCCCGTAGCGTTGCGGCGAAGTGGGCCCAAACAGGGCTACGACCGAAGTGCCGACTGCAGCGGCGAGGTGCATCGGCGCCGAGTCATTGCCGACGAACAAGTGACAGCGTTGGATTAGAGCCCCAAGCTGAGCGAAAGTTAGCTTACCGGCAACGCTGACGACCGGCACGCCAGCGCTACTTTGCACAGAATCTGCCGCGGGTACATCGTCAGGCCCACCCACGAGAAGTATATTGGCGTCTAATGTCCCCGCAAGACCCTCGGCGAGCGTAGCAAAATTGCTGCGAGACCATCGCTTGCCAATGTTCTCTGTGCCGGGATTCTTGCCGCCGCCGGGGTGCAGCGCAATTATGGGCCTTCCATTCGCGAGGCCTTTGTCGATCAGCAGACTCTCGGCTTTCGAGCTAGCAGTTGATTGAGGACAAAAGTGCAAGTGCGGCCTCGTTACGTCAAGTCCAGCCTTCCGCAATACGTCCAGGTATATTTCCACTTCGTGCCGATCATCCGGACAGGGCACGCGGATATGCAGTGCGATGCCGCGGTGGACGCTATTCAAACCGGCTCTCCAGGGAATGCCTGCCAGCCGCGGAAGCAACGCCATCAGAGGAGAGCGGTCCAAGACAAAACAGTGCGTGAATCTTTGCTCTCGCACGTGCGAGACACAATCTCGGAACGCGCTGAAGCCGTAGCGCCCAGGAAAGCCGACGGAGCCGGAATCAAGGACGTGGTCGCAATGGCTACTTCCTGCCAGCGCCTCCTTGGCCCACGTCGTTACAAGCACGGTGATGTCTGCGTGCGGTAGGTTGGCACGCAGCGCAGCAAGAAACGCCGTACTCATGAGCACGTCACCCAAACTGGCGGGCTTTACAACCAGAATTCGGTGACTCTCGGAAGTATTGGGCGGCGCTGCCGGCTCGGTGCTCAAAAGGCGATGTAGGACTCTGGAGGCCTGTTCTATCAAGAATGATTTCACCAAATTGAAACCCTCGCCCACATTCCAAATGCGCGTGCGTGACCTACAGCCTCTTAATCCTAATCAAGGTGCGAATAAGCGTCCATTAGGCGTGCCATGGCTCTGGTTGCGCCCCATCGCGTCTAGCCATTAGCATGGCGAGTATGCAATCCACCGCACAACCTAGCAACTGGCAGACCACGGTTCGCATCCTCTGGATTACGCAATTCGCCACCATGGCGGCATTTAGCTGTAGTCTCCCCTTCGTACCGTTGTACATCCTCGAATTGGGCATTCCGGATCCACGTCAAGCGGCACTGTGGGCGGGATTCGTAGCCGGCGGATCCGGTATTAGCATGGCAATCTTCTCTCCCATTTGGGGAACCGTTGCCGACCGCTTTGGCAAGAAGCTCATGCTGGAGCGCGCGCTGGTTGGTGCTGCCATCACGCTGCTGCTCATGGGGCTCGCACAGTCAGCAGTGCAATTGCTGATTTTTCGCGTCATTCAGGGCTCGCTCACCGGCACTACATCGGCGGTGAACGCCCTCGCCGCATCCGTGGCGCCCCGTGAGGAGCTTGGGCGCGTGCTGAGTACCATGCAAATGTCCATCTTTGCCGGATCTACCGTCGGGCCGTTTGTAGGCGGCGTGCTTGCAGACACGCTCGGTTTTCGCTTTGCGTTCACGGTCACCAGCGTTGCCATGGTTCTCATAGGTCTCGTGGTATTCATCCTCGTACGTGAACCTTACCAAGAAAAGCAGTCTCTCCCACCGCTTCGCCTGCCGCAACTGCGCAAACCGGTTGGCGATGGCGTCCTAAGCACGGTCTTCATGCTGGCGCCCGTCATATTCCTGGTGCAATTCGCTTTCATGGCGTCGCGGCCCATTTTTCCACTCTTCGTCGCTGATCTCGCCGCCGCGGATTCGTCAGCAAGTTTCGCCGGATTTTCTCCTCAGGATTATGTCGCTACTATTTCCGGTCTGCTCGTCGCCACAACCGGCGTCGTGGGGGCGATCTGCTCTCCGATTACCGGGCGCTTCATCAACACCTATCGCGTGCGCTTGTTGCTGCTCATCGCCGTGCTTGGCATCGCCGGCGCCAACGTCGGTCAGGCATTCGCAGCCTCATTCCTGCAACTGTGGATCGTGCGCGTCGTGTTGGGCGCGTTCGGCGGGGTTTGGGCGCCGACCTATAGCTCGACCATCGGCCTAAGCGTGCCGTCGGAGCGCCGGGGCCTGGCATTTGGCATTGCCAATAGCGCCTCCTCCTTGGGCAATGCGATTGGGCCAATCGTAGGCGGATACGTTGGCGCTATGCTCGGCATCCGCGCGGTCTTCGCGGGGGCGGCGGGAGTGCTTTTGTTGGCAGCCCTCTGGTTGGTCGTGCGGGTCACTCTGCCTTCCTCGATGGAATCGGAAGAGTAGCCGGTCAACTCCGGCAGGAAGCTACGCACGCCGAGCCGATCCTGCAGCCCGATTGGACCCACTGGAAGCGGCATCGAACCATCGTCAAGACTTGCGTTCCAGCAGACGCGCTCTTTCGCGTGCCCAGACCAGCTCTTGCGGTGTATTGATGTTGCTGCATGACGTGAGGTCGGGATCGAGCTTCTTGACTTCGCTTGCTGAGACTTGCCGTACCTGCAGCCGACACAAGAGACGCGCAAGCTTGAAATCGCCCCTCTCAAGCATCTTCTTCGCCGTAGTAAGGCACCGTCTATGGTAGACCGTGTGCAAGGTTTCCGGCTCATGCCGTAAGACCGGAGCTACGGCATCCCACTCTTCGGCCGCTAGGTCAACTAATACCCGCAGCAGACGGTCATTTAAGAACGGCATGTCGCATGCCACTGCAATTACATGTTGAGTTTTCGCAGCCTGCAGCCCACTGACCAACCCGGTTAAGCTGGAACCTACCGGCGAGACGTCAGCAACGGAACGAAAGCCGGTGTTGTACTCCCGGTTCCCGACGACCAGCACCTCATCACATACCGATGCTAGGACGGCGTGCACGTGATGCAACAACGTACGCGGACTGTCTTCGTTAGGCCATGGCAAGAGCGCCTTGTCGCGCCCTAGCCTGACACTCTTCCCACCCGCCAGAATCAACCCCGTTATGCTTGGAGTTCCCACTGTCTCAACCTATCAATCACTCAATAGCTTGCTCTACTGCTTGCGCCTTCAGCTAGCCACGTATGGTATCACCGCATGCTTGTACGAGGATAGCGCGCGTACGGCCCTTTCGAGCATCGGCGCGGTTTCTTCAATTGTGTCCACACCTGCTATACTGTGGTAGCTGAACGTGTGGAAGTCACACCAGAACAGGTCGAAACGCGTGAGCAAACGTAATGCTGTGCGGTTGACTGAACCGCTCATGAGAGTGAATGGCGAACTCCGACCCACCAGTTGGGACGAGGCTTTCAATCGCGTCACCACAGGCTTGCGTAGTGCGGTGGAGAAGCGCGGGCCACACACCTTCGGTCTGTTCAGTTGCTCGAAAGCTACCAACGAGGTCAACTATCTCGCTCAGAAGTTCACGCGCTCGGTAATTGGCAGCAACAACATCGATAGCTGTAACCGTACCTGACACGCTCCCAGCGTCGTCGGTCTGGCGACAGTCTTCGGACTAGGCGGCGGGACGAGCTCCTACCGGGAAATTGAGGAAACCGACGTCATCCTGCTGTGGGGATCGAATGCGCGGGATACCCACCCCATCTTCTTTCACCACCTGCTCAAAGGGGTACGCAGCGGCGCCAGGCTATATGTCATTGACCCCCGCCGTACGAGTTCTGCCCAATGGGCAGACGCGTGGTTGGGCGTGGATGTTGGTTCCGACATTGCTCTTGCCAACGCCATGGGTAGGGAAATCATCGCGGCCGGCCTGGCCAATGAGGAGTTTATAGTCCACGCGACGAGTAACTTTGCCGCATATCGAGAGTCCGTGGAGCCGTACACGCTTGCCCATGCCGAGGAAATCACCGGTGTTCCCGCCGCAGTCATCCGCGAGTCCGCCCATGCCTTTGCCAATGCGGATCGCGCCCAAATCTGCTGGACCCTGGGTATTACTGAACACCATAATGCGGTTGACAATGTCCTGTCGATCATAAATCTCGCTTTGCTCACGGGGCACGTTGGGCGGTACGGATCGGGAATCAATCCGCTGCGAGGACAGAACAACGTGCAAGGCAGCGGGGATATGGGCGCGCTGCCGGATCGACTGCCGGGATTCCAGCACGTCGAGAATGATCCTCTTCGCGAAAAGTTCGAGCAGGTTTGGGGCACACCAATTCCCGCTAAGAAGGGCTGGAACTTAACTGAGATGTTCCATGCAATGGAGCTTGGGGATCTGACTGCACTTTATGTTATCGGTGAAAACCCGGCCCAATCGGAAGCGGACCAACATCGCGCGATGAAGTTGCTCCAAGGCCTCGATCTATTGGTTGTGCAAGACGTGCTCATGAATAAGACAGCCGAAATGGCTGACATCGTATTGCCGGCGGCTGCAAGCTGGTGTGAGTCGGAAGGGACCGTCACCAACAGCGAGCGGCGCGTGCAGCGTGTGCGCAAAGCCATGGACCCACCACCGGGCGTGAAGGACGACATCACAATATTGTGCGAGCTCGCGCAAGAACTAGGCGGCAATTTGGGAGAGCCCGTCGCTGAGAGTTTGTGGAACGAATTGCGCTCACTAAGCCCGCTTCACGCCGGCATGAGTTATGAACGTCTTGAGGGCAATAGTGGTCTGCAGTGGCCCTGTTACGACGAGTCCCATCCCGGAGAAACGTACCTGCACGGCAGGCTGTGGGCTCGGCCGGTCATTGGGCCGCGCGCGCCGTTCTCTCCAGTGGAATTCGTGCCGCCGGTCGAACAACTCGACGACACCTACCCCATCCGTCTGACGACCGGCCGCCGCTTGGACTCCTTCAACACCGGCGTGCAAACCGCAGGGTACACGTCGCCGCTGCGTCGAGACGAGACGATTGACCTTTCCCCAGAAGATGGACAGGGACTGGGTGTAGCGGAGGGAGAGACTGTGCGCGTTAGTTCCCGTCGTGGTTCGGTGCAGGTGCCGGTCCGCTTCGATCCTTCCTTGCGTCCCGGCCTCGCGTTCATGACCCCGCACTTTCCCAATGAAGTCGCAACTAACGAGCTTACAATTGACGCTACCGATCCGAAGTCAGGCACAGCCGAATTCAAGGCGGCCGCAATTCGTGTAGACAAAATCGAGACCGCAGCAGTCGGCCAGGACTAGTGGCTGCTCTCCGCCGCCAATGCCCTTAGGAATGCGCAATGGACCTACACCTGACCAACGACTTGCCCAGTGCTGAGGAGAGACGAGCCGTTGACAGCATTCTGGGGACAGCGGGAACTGAGTGGGGGGATGGTGAGCTTGGCGACTTCGACGGAGCGCGCTCGGCCCAAACAGGTCACGCCGCTCGAGCAGACCGGCACCTCTTGCTGCCCGTATTGCACGCAATTCAAGAGCGTGTAGGCTGGATTAGTCCCGGCGCCCTCAACTACGCTTGTCGGCGACTAACCGTGCCGCCAACAGAAGCGTATGGTGTTGCCACATTCTACGCGCTCTTCTCTGTCCAGCCCAAGCCGCCAGTTGTGGCGCACGTGTGCGATGACATTGCGTGCCTGGCAAACGGCGCGGAAGCACTTTGTACCCAAATGGAGGAGCGATTCGGCACACCGGGTCGCGCAGATACGAACGAAACCTATACGTGGCTCCGCAGTCCGTGTCTCGGTATGTGTGAGAATGCGCCCGCGGCAATGATAACGGAGGCAGGCGAGCATCCGTCCGCCACCGTGCTCGCGCCCACGGAAAGTGCCGAAATCGAGCAGGTACTGGCGGGCGCTGGATACACGGAGAGCGTGGTAACCGCATCTAGGTCGGTGCATCCGGTACCCCAGGCGGGACAAGAGGAGGTGCGGCTATTGCGCCGCATTGGCCGCATCGATCCCGGCGACTTGGCAAGCTATCGCCGGGCGGGCGGATACCAGGCGCTTGATCGTGCTTTGGCAATGGGCCCGACGCAAGTAGTGCGTGAGATTGCTGCTTCGAGGCTGCTTGGTCGCGGCGGAGCCGCCTTTCCAGCAGGTGTAAAGTGGGAAGCAGTCGCCTCTGCTGCCGTCCTTCCGCACTACATGGTGTGCAACGCCGACGAATCCGAGCCGGGCACCTTCAAAGACCGGGTGGTCATGGAAGAAGACCCCTTTGCCGTGGTTGAGGCGATGACTATCGCGGGAATTGCTACAGGCTGCGAGAGAGGTTTCATCTATTTGCGTGGAGAATACCCGCTCGCGTTGGAACGCATCACTGGTGCTTTAGAACAAGCGCGCGCTTCAGGTCTGTTGGGTACTTCGATTTTGGGACACGACGTTGACTTCGACATAGAGATTAGACGCGGCGCAGGCGCGTACATCTGTGGTGAGGAAACCGCACTCTTCAATTCCATCGAGGGCTTTCGCGGCGAACCGCGCAACAAGCCGCCTTTTCCCACAGAGGTCGGCCTATTCGGCAAACCCACGCTTGTTAACAACGTCGAGACTCTGATTAACGTCATCGATATCATTCTTGAAGGCGGCGATGCGTACGCTGCGATTGGCACTGAGCAATCTACCGGCACAAAACTGTTCTGTTTGTCCGGACACGTGGTGCGTCCTGGCGTCTATGAAGTGCCATTTGGAATGACTTTGGAAACACTGATAGAGCTTGCCGGAGGTGTCTCCGGCAGCGGCAATCTGCAAGCAGTACTGCTGGGCGGAGCCGCCGGTTCGTTCCTGACCCCGCAAGAGCTCGCTACCCCACTGACCTTTGAGGGCACGCGCGCGATCGGCGCCACGCTTGGTTCAGGCGTCGTTATGCTTTTCGACGGTACAGTCAACCTGCAGAGTGTGCTTCTCCGGATCGCAGCCTTTTTTCGCGACGAGTCGTGCGGCCAGTGCGTTCCCTGCCGTGTTGGCACGGTACGGCAGGAGGAATTGCTCCACCGGCTTGTTGCCGAGAAGACTATCGGCTCTGTTGAAGACGAATTGCACCTTCTCAACGAAGTCGGGCAAGCCATGCGTGACGCGTCCATTTGCGGTCTGGGCCAAACCGCGTCAAGCGCAATTGAATCCGCCATGGCTCGAACGGGACTCTTCAACGGAAAGAATCATTGATGCCTCCTGACCCTGAAAATGAAGCCATTGAGCAAACCTGGCAGTTCCTCAATCCGGTGCCGCGCGGACCGCTTCCCACAGTACCCGAAGAAGCAGCAAGACCGGAAATTGAGCTCACGATTGACGGCCAAGAGACGTCGGTGCCCGAGGGCACAACTCTGCTCAATGCTGCGCAACATCTCGGCATTCAAACGCCAACGCTCTGCTACCTGGAGAGTCTCACGCCGGTCAACGTCTGCCGTGTCTGTGTAGTTGAGCTTGAAGGCTCGCGCACCCTCGTTCCCGCTTGTTCGCGCAAAGTAGAACCCGGCATGCAGGTGCAGACAGACTCCCCTCGCGTGCGTCTTAGCCGCCGCATGGTGCTTGAGTTCCTCGCGTCGTCAGTCGATGTATCGACCGCGCCAGAGCTGCAAGGTTTTATGGAAGAGTACGAGGCGGAGCCGGAGCGGTATGGGCCGCCGGGACCGCCTGCCGTAGTGTCTGAGCGTGACGAGGCCGTGCCCGGACACCATGCGGAGCCCACCATAGACTCTGCGCAAACGGTGGAGCAGCCGGTGAAAATCGACAACGAACTTTACGTTCGCGACTACAGCAAATGCATTCTCTGCTATAAGTGCGTGGAAGCCTGCGGCGAGGACGCCCAAAACACCTTCGCCATTGCTGTGGCGGGACGTGGTTTCGAGGCACGGATTTCCACAGAGTATACCGTGCCCCTCCCGGACTCGGCGTGTGTCTACTGCGGAAACTGCATCGAGGTGTGTCCGACGGGCGCGCTCATGTTTCGCAGTGAATACGACATGCGGTCCGCCGGAACGTGGGACGAATCAGCGCAGAGCGAGACCGATACGATTTGCTCGTATTGCGGTGTGGGATGTTCTCTTAGCCTGCACGTTCAAGACAATGAAATCGTGAAGGTCATGTCGCCGTTGGAAAGCGACGTCACACGGGGGAATCTCTGCATCAAAGGACGGTTTGGCTGGCAATTCATGCAGAAGCCGAAGAAGTGAGGGCACGCGGCCTCTCGCCGGCCGCGCGGGCCGGACTTAGAGGGTGTTGGCAGAGGCAGTGCTGGCGATTATTGTCCGTTCGCCCCCGTATCGGGTACGGGGCAAGCTCTGAGCTTGTCGAAGGGTCGTAGAGCGCAGCGGGCACAGGCGAGACCGATACGCGCGCGCCCTTCCGCTCATGTTTCAATGGGCCTGTACTGAGCTTGTCGAATTGCTCAGCACGAACGGTATTGCGGAAGTTGCAGGCACCCCTTAGGCACCGCATTCAAGCGAACCCAGCAGTCAGTGTGCAACACGCTCCGCCCCGGTGTACGCGTTCATCGAAGAATCACGGAGAAAGCCGATCAGGGTCATACCTGAGGCAGCCGCCAACTCCACCGCCAAGCTCGAGGGCGCCCCAACCGCAGCGACAACAGGCACACTTGCCAGCAAGCACTTCTGCACAATTTCAAAGCCAGCGCGACCGCTCACCAACACAATGTGGTCCTCAAGCGGCAGCATCTTGCGGAAAAGTGCCGCCCCAATCATCTTGTCCACGGCGTTGTGACGTCCCACGTCCTCCCGCAGCAGAACGAGTTCTCCCTTAGCATTGAACAGTCCGGCTGCGTGCAATCCCCCCGTCCGGTCAAAAGTGTCCTGGGCGGACCGCAAGGCGGCTGGCAAGCCGTGCAGCACTTCTGCAGTAACTCTAATGTCGCTCCGGATCGGTTCTGCTGCCTGGCGTACTGCGTCTATGCTCGCCTTTCCGCAAATGCCACAGCTTGAAGTCGCTGAGAAATTTCGTTGCCAGCCTGCCTCGATGAGGTCACCAACCCCATTGACGTAGGCCAAGACGATGTTGTCACGCTCTTCTTCCGTTTTGCCGGGGCAATGACCGACTGAGAGCAGGGCGGCGGGATGTGCGATGAGCCGCTCCGTCCACAAGAAACCGGCTGCCAGCTCCTCGTCGTTACCCGGTGTTCGCATTGTCACCGCAATGCTCTGTCCGTTCACCCGTATTTCCAGGGGCTCCTCGCGCGCCAGCACATCCGGAGAGGTTGCAACGCCCGCCGTGGACACTCTCGTTACTTCCCACTGAGAGGTGGCGGCTTGTTTCGCTGTATCCGTCCGTGCCATCGAGGGTCTCCTACTCCAACGCAAGACTCTAAGCCAGGTAGCAGCGAACAAACGCGAGTAGGCGAAAACTGCATTCGCACAATTCCTCTCTACCCTACCCCATGGACCGCAGGCAAGCTAGTGCAATGTGCTATGCTGCTTCCAGCTAGATGCAGGGCCTAGGGTGCCCGGCTGCTCAACTTGAACTAGGAACATGGCATGGCGCTTACCCAAGTCAAAGGCCGCGTATTTGATGCGGCATCGAATCGAGGGATCGAGGGAGTCTCGGTCTCGAACGGCGATGCCATAACCCAGTCTGGCACAGACGGACGCTATTCCCTAGCCATCGAGCCGCAGCAAGATCGCTATGTCTTCATCTCGGTACCTGCGGGCTACCGGCCACAAGAGCGCTTCTATACGCTCCTTGGTGCCGACCCACTGCCCGATTTACTCGACTTTGCCCTCATTGCCGCACCGGAACGGGCGCGGGAGTCGTTCCGCCTGATCCACTTGTCCGATACCCATGTGGTCCTTGACGACAGCGGGGCGGTTTCGCAGGAGATATTGGCAAGCGACCTCAGTGAGCTTGTGTCGAGTACCCGGCCCGACCTAGCTATAGTAACGGGCGACTTAACCAATTTGGGTACGATTGCCGAGCTTGAGAGCTACCGTGCGGCTATCGAATCCGTGTCTATACCTGTGGTTTCCGTCTTTGGCGGACATGACGGTAATATCGAACGCCGTTCCAGCAAGGCAGACATGCCGTGTACTCGCAATTTCGAAGCCACCCTGGGCCCGACTTACTATAGCTTCGATTGGGGTGGGTACCACTTTGTCATATATGCCACGGAGGACAACTACTTCTCTTCTGTTGATCGAGAACGCAAAGAGCGCTGGCTGTGGGCCGATCTTGCCTTGCAACCAAGCAACCGCAAGTCCGTAGTTATGTTTCACACTGCCCCTGACGAGAGCTTACTGTCCGGGCTGAGCCAACGAAACGTGGCGCTCGTCCTGCACGGCCATTGGCACTCCAGCAGAGTCTTCACTTGGGGCGAGACCATTGTTGCGTCGGCTTCCGCTGCCTGTTTTGGCGGCATCGATACCCGTCCCAGAGGGTGCCGCAAAGTGTCTTTCTCTCCACAAGGGGTTCAGACTAAGCTGCACGCACGGGGATCCTTGGCCGAGGGTAAGAGGGCTTCTCTTCAATCTTCGGTTGAGCAGTCAAGCGACCAACCGGCGGCTAGAGTCCAGGTTGGGGATGAGGCCTTTGCACTGGCCTGGCAGCATGAATTCAAGAGACCGCTTCATCGTGCCGCACCCGTCAGATTCAAGGACAGCGTGCTGATCAGCCTGCAGAGCGAGAGCCATCCCGGAAGCAATGGGGTCATGTGTCTCGACTCGTATAGCGGTGAGGATCGGTGGTTTTTCGATACGCAAGACGCGATCAAGAACAGGTGTGCTGTGTCCGTACATGACGGTAGTTCCAACATAACAAACGGCCATGACTGGTGCGCGGCCCTGACCATTACGGGACAGCTCAATCTCATCGACACTGCGACCGGTGACGAAATATGGACATCGAAACTCCCCGGACACCCGCACCGTTGGGTTTACTCATCACCTGCCCATGGCGGAGAGTCAATCATAGCCGGCTCGAAGGCGGGCTACGGCGCTTACGCGCTGGAGACCGGAGCCGAGAAGTGGTACGTCGCGCCTGCAGAGGGCGACGAATGGCCCTCCTACATTTGTCCCCAAGTTTACAAAGACGAGCTTTGCATCGTACTCGTGCAACGCCTAGGCTTTCTTGCCCTTAGCATGGAAGATGGAGCGAAAGTTTGGGAACAGGATTTGCCGGTCGAGTATTTCTGCGCCTCTCCTGAGCTTAGCGGAGACTTGATTGTCGTGAGTTCTGCATCACCGCACAGGGGGTCAAGCCTCACGGGAGGGCAGCAGGGAGACATTGCCGTACTTGAAGCCCGCACGGGAAAGGTTGTCGCCCATTACGCCCAGGCGTTGCCGGGATATGCCTCTGGTATCACGGTTGCGAACGACCGCATCTACGCTGCGACAGCGGCGGGAACAGTCCACTGCCTCGACATGCAAACGGGCGCACAGCTCTGGCACTTTCAGTCGGGAGACGACTTGCTCGATATGACGCCCTACCGGCGCGGGATTCAGTCACTGCTGGCTGCGCCCGTTCCACTGCGGGAACACATCCTCGTCGGCGGCTGCGACGGCTGGCTGTACGTACTGGATCGCACATCCGGCGCGTGCACGGATCGCGTTTACTTGGGCGCGCCGATCACGGCAGCGCCGTGCGTCACGCCAAATGGATTCTGCGTGAGTACCTATGGCGGTACGCTGTATTCCTTTCGCACCGTGCGCTAGTGGCTAGTACCAAGATTCGGCTTGTGTTTTCCTGTCAGTCTACGCTTGATTAGCACTAATCCGACGGAACGCAGGGGCTTGCATCCCGCCAGAGCACGCGGAACTGGGACCAAGTCAGCAGCACAAGGCGTGTTCCTAACATTTATACTGATGGAAACGGGTGAGCAAGGGCTTGACCCTACAACAGGCGCAGGTTGCAAACCTGCGCTACCGGAATTGTAAGGTAATGTGAGTGCCATGTTGCTTGCCAAGTAAGTTAGTGCGACCACATTGGGGCTTGTCCCCCGCCTCTTGCCTACTCAGCCGTAATGCAGAGGCTTGTCCCCCGCCGTTTGCCTACTCCGCCGTAGCGCGGGGGCTTGTCCCCCGCCACTTGCCTACTCCGCCGTATCGCGGGGGCTTGTCCCCCGCCTCTTAGCGCGAAGTCTAGCATTCTGTCCGGCAAGACGCTTAGAGTTGACTGGGCAGCAGCCGCATGTCAGGGATGTATGCGCGCGCAGGAAGAGCAGCCACTAGTAGGGCAGCTTTGGCAACGTCCTCCGGCTCAAGCGCTTTCGCTAAGACCTCCGGCGGCGTGGGCGTCGGCCGTTTTTCGACCAGCGGCGTATTGCATAGACCGGGAAAAATGACCGTCACGCGGATACCGTTTTCTTTCTCTTCCTCCATCGTGCCGTAAGCTAGCCCGGCCACACCGTGCTTTGTGGCCTGGTATGCCACACCCGAAACGTCAGGGCGCTGTACCGCACCGGACGAGTAGTGAACGATGAGTCCCTGGCCCTGGGAGCGCAATTGCGGCAGTATTGCGCGGGTGAGATTGAACGCCGCCGAAAGGTTTGTTGCGAGCATCATGTCCCAATCGTCAGGATCGAGCACAGTGAGTGCGCGCTGCTTGAGATTTGTGCCCACACTATTTACAAGTACATCAACCTTGCCAAACTGCTCTACCGCCGTATCTGCAAGTGCCTGGACGGCATCGCGGTCGGTAACGTCCGTCGGAACGGAAAGGGCCACGCCTCCGGACGCGTTGATGTCTTGAGACAGCGAATCAAGTGCGCCAGCGGTCCGGGCGCCAAGCACAACTGTCGCTCCTTGCGCTGCAAACAGCCGGGCAGTGGCGGCGCCCATGCCACTACTTGCACCCGCGATGATCGCTACCTTACCGCTAAGCAACTCCATGGCGTATTCCCTTCTTCTCTGAGTCTAGACTACCAATATGGTTTTGCAGCTCTTCCAGCCTCGCGCTCGCATGCGACGCGGGCCTTTCGAATAATTCTTGTGCGTTCAGATAGTCCGCACTTGAGACTATACCGCATTTGTGTTGCAGTTTTCCCAGGCAAGGCGTAGCTCGAGACCACGCCAAGGTGTCCCGACCAAGAAGGTTCGCGCAGACTCAACTGTTGAATTCCTTAGTAGTTGCAAATTCCATCTGACGCATATTCTGCGAAGCGTCCGAATCCAAGTACATGTAATCCTGATTACGCAGGAAACCAGTTGAGTATGGTACTTTGAACACTGGAGCAGACGAAAGACATAGCGAAGAACAAGAAATCGCGAGGTAGGCAAGGATGAAGCGAGGACCGCTCCGGACACTGCTTATAGTCCTTGGAATTCTGGTTGCCACCATTGCAGTTTCGTTCCTGCTGCAAGTGCGGGACTCGCTGCTTGATCGGATACCCGGCCTGCCGGAGGCGGCGCCGAGTCAGGGTGCGACGGCGCCGGACTTCACGCTAGAGACTGCGGATGGTGAAACCATCTCATTGAGCGACTATCGCGGGCAGCCAGTGGTGCTCAATTTCTGGGCCACGTGGTGCACGCCGTGCCGCGAGGAAATGCCTCTCCTGCAGGAAACCTACGAGGCGCATCAGGACGTAGGTTTGGTGGTGCTTGCCGTGAACGTACGCGAGACACCCGAAGCCGCAGAGCGCTTTCTGCAGGAAGTTGGCGTCGACTTTCCCGCTGTGCTGGACCCCGATCTTGTCGTTGTTGAGCGCTACCGCGTTACCAGTCTGCCAATGACGTTCTTCATTGACCGAGACGGCAATCTCAGGACCCTTGTCGTAGGCGGCATGTCCAAGAAGATCTTGGATGAGCGTTTGGCAACAATCCTCTAAACCTACTCAGACGCCGGCCTGCATGACGTCATGGAGCGATCAGCTGGATTCTCCAAGCGCCGGGAACCTGGGCCATGATGTGAGCCACCAATTTGCGTTTGCCGGAGACTTTCAATTCTCCATAATTTCAGCAGGCTAGCCGCGCGCGGTTCGTTTATTCCATAATGTGAGAAAATCACATCTCCCCGTTAGCATTGGAGTGCACCAAATGAACGACGGCAATTTGCGTGTTGGCATCATTGGCGCGGGCGGCATTGCCCGGGGGGCGCATGTTCCCGGTTACCGGAGTTCCGGACGGGCCGACGTTCGAGCGGTCTGCGACGTAAATGCGGAAGCGGCACGGGTGTTTGCTGAGACGCAGGGTGTTCCCCACCACTATGGCGGCGTTGAGGCAATGTTGGAACAAGAGGAGTTGGATGTCGTCAGCATCTGCACGTCGAATGACGCGCATCATCCCGCTGCGTTAGCGGCGATTGAACGCGGGCTCCACGTCTTCTGCGAGAAGCCGTTGGCAATGGACTTTTCGCAGGCGCTGGAAATGCATGATGCCGCTGCTGCCAAGGGTGTCGTGACCGGCATCAACTTCACGTACCGGACGACTCCCGCCGCCCGTTACATAAAGGAACTCACAGAGGAAGCAATCTTTGGCGACGTGAAGCACTTTAGCATTGAGTACTACCAAAGCTACTCAGTGCACCCGGGCCGCACGCTCGAGTGGCGCTTCCAGAAGCAGCTTACCGGCACAGGTGCGCTGGCGGACCTGGGATCCCATGCCACCGACCTGGCGCTTTGGCTAAATGGCGGCATTTCCGGCGCGCGCGGACAGATGGCGACCTTCATTCATGAACGACCGCTGCAGGATGGGTCCGGCATGGGTATCGTAGACGTGGACGACGCCACGACATTTCTCGCCACGTACGAGAATGGCGCAACCGGCGTCGTCGATGCGACTCGCTTTGCCACCGGGCGCACAAATCACCAACGGATCTCAATTTACGGAGACAAGGGCTCCTTGGTCTTCCAAAACGGTCCGGAGGCTCGCATCGAGGTCGCCGTAGAGCCATTCAGTAAAGACGGCTCCGCTGTGCTCGTGCCCGTGCCGTCACGCCTTGCGGCAAGCCCCCGCTCGCACGTTCCGGCCTTCGTTAACACGATCCTCGATGGCGCGCCGGTAGACTTTCCGACCTTTGCAGACGGGCTCCGCACCCAAGAAGTCCTGGAAGCCGCCGAGGTTTCTCACGTGGAAGACCGCTGGGTGTCACTGCCGCTTCCAAGGTAAGCTGCGGCGCCAATGGACGACGAATCTCTGCTCTCCGCCTACTTTGCACGCACAACGCCAGCGGCGGCAACCGCCGGCAGGGCGGTCATGGCGTTCATCCTTGAGCTCGACCCTCACATTGCCTGGAAGCTCAAAAAGACTACGATTGAGTTTCGCGTAGAGCGGTACTTCTGCGCTCTTTGGCCCGTCAAACGCCACATAGCCTTCTGGATCTTCAACAATGGCGGCATTGCAGACCCACAAGGGCGCTTGCTTGGAATCGGACGAGCCTCCTACGTGCGACCACACACTCTGGATGACGTCGATGAAATACTTGAAGACTTGGTAACCCAAGCGTATCGCACTGAGGGCCTACGCCCGCTCAAACGTCCCCGTCGCCGCACATCACCTAAGAACACGAGCAAGCCCGCAGAACGATCGCATCCTTAAACCGACCTGGCTTGGGGAAGCTCATCGGCATCAGTTTCAGACCTCAAGAAGACTTCGCGTTGCGGGAATGGGATTTCTATGCCCATATCTCGGAGTGTCTCACAAACAATATGGTGGAGATCGCTCACCGTTTGGAAGCGGTCACTTAGATCGGCGACCCACGCGATGACCCAGAAGTCTAGCGCAGAATCGCCGAACGCGCGAAAGAAAACCCGCGGTTCCGGATCTTCGAGTACGGCCGGATGATTGTGCACAATATCAAAGAGCGTTGCCTCTACGAGCTTCGTATCGGACCGGTAAGATACGTGAACGTTGAAGTCTAGCCGAATGCGCCGGTCGTCGAGCGACCAGTTGATTACCAGGGAAGAGAGAAGGTCGCCGTTTGGCACCACCGCTTGCGTGTGATCAAACTTGCGCAAGGTTGTTGCCCGCGCCCCCAGATGCTCAACCGTGCCGAGCTGTCCGTTGACCTCGATGACGTCCCCAATGCCCACTTTGATAGGACGTTCTGCAAGCAAGATAAGACCTGAGACAAAGTTATTGACGATGTTCTGCAATCCGAATCCGATGCCGATACCCAGCGCGCCTAGTACAACCAATATGGCACAAGTCGAAACCGAGCGTCCGAAATCCAACGTAAGACCCAATAATTACGATGAAGTAGTGGACCATCGCGCCCGCCGCATACTTTGCGGGCGCGTCCGGTTGGTCTTCCTCTGTAGTGCGTTCCTGAAAGAGGCGTCGCACACGCCGTGCGATTATCCACGTCACGCCCAGGATTACGACCAGAACGATGATGTTCCTTATGTCCACTGTCGTAGCATTGATTGTGAACAGCGTTACGGTGAGCACGTGCCACAACGTGTTCAGTGCTTCCAATACGGGCCTCCTGACATTGGCGAGACAGGATGGCGACAGCCATCCCATTCACACGAAAGGCTAAACGAATTCTGCGGCGGCCGCGGCCGCACGCCCTGCAGTGAGAATTGGACTTAGCCAGACAGCGTTACTGCCATGCAACCGGAAGGGTCCGCTGCTCCAGGATGAACTCAAGATGGGAGTGCAGTCTGCGCAGGGTGTCTGGGATTGAGGCATGCTCGCCATTCATCATCAAATGGTAGTAGTGCGCGATTACCGGACTGTAGAGCGGAAATGTTGCATCTATTGGCAGCGACCGTTGTGAGTAAATGCCGTCAAGTAGCGTATTGATATAGTGAGTCTCTAGTTGGCTGGAAGCGATTGCGCTCCCTAGTATCGGCAGTGAACTGCCGCCGTCGAGCAAGAGCTTTTGAACCTCCGGACGCATGGCCCAGGTTACGAACTCCCACGCGGTATCTAACTGCTGCGCACCTGTCGCGACCGCCAGACCCTCATACGTTGCCAGTGTCTGGCTCGCACCCTCTCCAACGGGGAAGAGCGGCCTCGACTGCCAGGTGACGTCTGCCGCTCGCAATCGATACATATCGCCGGCACTGCCGAGGAACATAGCCAGCCGGTGCGTGGCAAATTGATGCGCGTAGGTATCCGAGCTAGCAATCTCTGTTTGCGGCATTGGGCGCAAATTGTAACGCCAGTCCCGCAGCTCTTGGTAGGTGGTCGCCACTTTCGGCGAAGCGATTGCGGTGACACTGCCATCCCCATCGGCCAGGTCGCCCGCACCGCTCCACAGCCACGGAAGCGACTGAAACCAGGAATTTGGGATGCCAATGATTGCCCGATCCTTGAGGACTTCCGGGCTACCGCGCGCAAGATCTCGCGCCACGTCATGCACAGTATCAATTGACCAGCGATTGCGGGCAGTTAGTGCAGTTAACCCATACTCCCGTAGCATCCCAACATTTACAAAGAGATGCCTTGGATTGCTGCGCCAAGGCAGGCTGTAGAAATCACCAATGCCGAGACGTTTGGCTTCAGGGTAGTAGCGAAATGCTCTGAGGGCTGCCGGCGGTTTGTCAGTGGCGAAGTCGTCACCGAGTGAATTATTGACGAAGGCTTGGACATTGACGAATAGATTGCGTTCCAGCCAATGCGGGAAGTTCATGTCCTGAATTAGCCCTACGTCAGGAGGCAAGCCCGCTGCAGCCGATGCTGCGATTGTCTCTTCGACAGGACGTTGGTAAAACTCCTGTCGCAGACGAATGTGTGGAAGATCTGCCTCGAGTTGGCTCCGTACATTGAACCAGAGTCGCCGTTCTGCCGGGTCATCCCATGCGAACAGCCAGAGCTCCACCGGTTCTTTCGATACTGGGCTTGCTACCGGCGACGGGACGTCGCGTGGGACATCTTCAATCGGCTCTGGACTGACGAGCGCCTGGGATACCTGCGGGGCAGATGGCTTGACAGACGCTTCATCCGGCGGTCCGCACGTTAGCAGAAGCGCCGGCAGGCCTAAAGATGCGCAAAGTAGGTGTCGACGGGTAAAGCGCGCCATGATCCCAAACTGACTGGATAGACTGACGGCAACTTGCTGCGGAATGAGCGGGGAAGCGGAGATCTCTCTCCTATAGCTTACCACGACAGGAGAGTTCGGGAACTAAATTGTCGAACTGTCAGCCTATGGCCCTCTTGCACCCCAAATGAAGTCGTTTTCCCAGTCTTGGCTAGCACGATGAAGGATCTGATACACATCGATGAATGATGCTCTAGCCACCGCCCACGTCAACGTAAAAGTAAGCAGCGACGAGAGCACGTGCTAGCCACGAGGTGCGGCAAGCGTCAAGCGCGTAGAGTGGGCAACTCTTCTCCTACAAGGAGACCTTTGCACAACCCCAATTTCTGGTAAGGGCACTCCCTCTCCCCAAGAGGCTGTCTCAAAAGTAGATCTACCGGATGTATACTGGCGTGAAGAGGAGCAAGGTGAGGTGGTGGGATAGTTTGTAGAGAGGTAGTGACGATGCCGTTGAGACCGTTTAGTCGTGAACAGGCCTGGCTGTTGCCGCCG